>JBAQZL010000017.1:0-2355 GCA_049790955.1 Acidimicrobiales bacterium | reverse complement strand
CACCGGTACACCTCAAAGTCACCTGGAGTAACTGTCACCGCGTCACTGCTCCAGAAGAGTGATGTGTTCCCTGGCGGAAAGTCAGGTGGCTCCATCACCGGCATCATTGGAGTCACCTGCAGCCTGTTCGACGCTCCGCGACGCCCGTTCTTACCTGTCAGCGGGTTTGCGGAAAACCGAGGTCCACGGTACTTGAGGAGGTTCGTGGGCACCCCGAAAGGCCACCCGCCCCGAATACCGATCGCATCCATACGTCATGTGACGTCAATCGTTCCTTTCATGAACTGGTGGATCATGCAGATGTAGCGATACTTTCCCCGTTTCATGGGCGCTGTGAAGGTCTTCGTGGCGCCGGGAAGAATGTCACCAGTATTGAACTTGCCGTCGACGGCGCTCAACGTGTGCACGACGTCGTCTTCGTTGGTGACCGTCACAGTGACTCCCGGTTTGACCTTCAACACCATGGGATGGAACATGAAGTTGTTGATCTCGATGGCGTCGTGCTTCGTCGCACTAGCGTCCACACTGGCGCCAAAGAGCACGCTCAGGCTCGCGAGGCTCAAAATGAGCGCCAGGGTGGTGGCGACCCAACGTCCCGAGAGTCGGCGCGCCATGGGCTAGAGCGCCTTCGACGTGGGACCGAAGGCGAGGGGCTGGCCAGCGCCATTCTGCACTCCGGGATACTCGCCTAGTACGTAGTAGAGAATCGCGATGTGCTGCATCTCTACCGGTTGGATAGACGCGGAGAGCCCAATTGCTTCCTTGCTCATCAGCGTCGACGTCTCGGCTTGGTAGGTCTGCGCGGCGATGATCTCGAGCATGAGCGCGAGGTTCGCGAGGTCCGGGACGGTCGTTACCTTCGCGAAGTCTGCCTTCACCGTGGGAGTGAGGGTTGGGTTGGTCACCGTGACTCGCGCCTTGCCGTTTGCCTTCAACACCGCGTTCCACGCCGCCGAATGCTCGGTGTGCTGAGCCTTCGCCGTGGTCGCGAACGTCGCGACGGCGGGCGGTACAGTGCCGAGCTTGCCGGCCGTGGCGGCGGAAAGGCCAGCGGCGTAGGCGAAGATGGCGAGGTTTTCGAGCGAGGCCGCGACCGCGGCGACGGCGAGGTCTCCTTTGAGGTTGGCGGGCGGAAAGACGTGACCGAGTGAGGCCGCCGAACCGGTTGCCGATGCGCCGACGCGCACCCGCTCGACGGCTCCCGCCATACCGGGCATCCCGGCGCTGAGGAGAGCTGCCCCTCCAACCGCGGCGGCACTCGCCCCGAAGAGGAACGTTCGACGCGACGATGGACGGCTGAAGAACTCGTCTCGTTGGGTCGCCTCGATGACGCGCTCGACGCCTTCCCACATGGCCGGCATGCCGAGGTCATTGTGCATCTCGTCCAGTTCTCGCGTCATGCGAACGAGTTCGCCCTCGGTACCCGCGAACTCAGGCTTCTTGTTCCTTCTCATTTGACGGCTCCTTGACTGGCGGGTGCTGCACTATTGGTCTTGTAAAAGGCGTTGGGGAAGCCGACACTGCCCGCGGCGGCGGGAAGTTTCGCGGACACGCCTGGCGCCAGTGAGATCAACTGCGGAGCACCGCCTTTGAGGAGCGCCTGAACGGCTAAGAGCACGGTGACGTGTTGCGCCTCGACGCCCATGATGCTCGCAAAGAGCGCGCGGTTCGACATGGAGTCGCTCTGGGTGGTGTCGTTGACGTAGGTTTCGGCCGCGATGTTCTCAAGCTCGATCGCCAGTCCGACGACGCCCAGCGTGCCAGCGGCGGCACTCGCGCCCTTCAAGCTGGCGACCGCCTTGTCGACGACGGGGACGAACGCGGGGTCGGGCTTTGTCTGGGTTGACGCATTGAGACTCCTCAGCGCCGCGTTGAAGGCCTCAGCGTGCTGGGCGTGCTGACTCATGGTCACCTGAGCGAACTTCTTCACCACGGCGTTCGCTGACGAGCCGCCAATGTAGGGGAGCGTGAGCGCCGTCTTGTACGTGGCGACGGCGAGATTCTCAATGGAAGCGGCCGTCTGCAAGAGTTGGACGTCCTTTGAGCTCGCTGCGGACGCGGCTGAAGCCAGAACTCCGACGAGGGCGATGCCGCCGACCGCACCCAGCAGTGGCGCCGCGGCGAAGCTTCGATGCAGGCTTTGGCGTTGCTCTTCGTAGAAGGCAAGGTATGACGCTGGCTCGACTTCGTCTTTGGAGTGACTCGCGTCAACGAACTCGTCCAGGCCCTCGCGGGCGGGACGAAGGGCGTCGGCTTGTAAGTCCTGGGACTCTTCGAGCAGCTCGGCGAGCGCTCTCGGATTTAGGGTCATCATCGCTCCTTTGACGGATATCAGTTAGTTCGGCGCCATCGACC
>JBAQZL010000016.1:0-32575 GCA_049790955.1 Acidimicrobiales bacterium | reverse complement strand
GCGGCAACCGACGCAGCAATGACGGTTTCGGACTCGCCCCAGCTTGAAGAGACGCTGCCCGCAACGTTTTGACTTGCGGCGGTGAAGAATGAGTCAGCAAATCCGGGATCTGTGTTCGGAGCCTGATACACGATGACGTTCGCACCTGGAGCGATGCCACCGGACTGTTCTACGTCAAGGTCGGTCTCGGTGGAGCCGGCGTTGTAACTCGGTGCCCCGGGGCCGCCATCGATGTTCTGAACTGTGACCGTGCGACCGGTGGTCGGAATGCCCTCGGTCGACCAGAAGGTCTCGGGTGCTCCCACATCTAGTGCGGCGAGTGTCACGATACCGATGGTTTGGCCGGCGCCCGCGTGGCTGTTCTCAAGAGGAGACAGTCCGTAGTTCGATTCGAAATTCGATGGTGTGTTGCACGCGTTAGCGAGACCCGTCAATGCGATACACGCGTTCGAATTTCCCTGCTGTGGCTTAGAGACCGCCGTGTCCATGTGCACGGATTGGCTCGAGAACGGCTGGTAGTTGCTCAATCCGAGGACCGCCAGCACGAAGGAAGCCAACTGGTTCGGGAGCTCGGGAGATGTCGTGGCGCCGTGCACGGTCTGCGCTGGCGAACCCCACCCTCCGTATCGACCCGGATACGCGGGCACGCGATACTGATCTTGCTGCACCGATAGCGCGGAGTCATAGTCACCCGCCGTCCCCGTTGTTGAGACGTCAACGTCGTCGGCGTACACCGTGGAGACAATGCCGTACTTCGCAAGGTACGTGGTCAGCGCTTTGATATTGCTCTGGCTCTGTCCGTACTGATTGGCGAACTGGTTCACCGAAAGATCGGACGCCACGCCGTTTTCGACCTGGTTTTCGAGTTGGTTCTTGTTCTGTTCATCCAAGATGAATGACACTTGCTCGGGCGTGCTCGGGGCCGTCGTTCCGAACACGGAGGAGCCGGGCAGGCTCGCGGGGTTGTTACCTTGAGCAACGGGAGTCCAACCTCCGCCACTCGCGCCCGCGCTGAGTGCGAGCACTGGCGAGAGCGCCAACGCGAGTGCGCTCACTGCGATTGCTGTACGAAGTCTGATTGAAGTTCGCTTCATCCATCTCTCCCTTACGCATCCAACACCTGCGCGTCGAATGATCTCGTGATTTGATGAGAGTGTACCGAGAGGACTCGCAAAGAGCCAGAGTGTTTTTTGACGATTACATAACGCACTGCACAGCGAGCGCAAGGTACCGCGCTCGCGGCTGATGTATGCGTGTCGAGCTCACGGAGAGCGTCGCACGAACTGTATCGCTCCATGGCGGCTGTAGCCAGGGCCTCAATTAATACGATTCATTCGATAGCGACATCGACACATATATATAGGCAAACGATGGGGCACTCTGAAAATGGATTCAACGGCCAATCGCTACAGCCCAAATCACTCTGTCGGGGCGCCCGGATTCGAACCGGGGACCTCCTGCTCCCAAAGCAGGCGCGCTAACCAAGCTGCGCTACGCCCCGCAACATCTTTCCGACACGTCGGAACGCTACTACTCAGGATTTTGCTGGTTCCCGAGAACTCATACGATACTCATGTTGTCGAAATGGTGCGGATAGCGCACTCGTGGGGCGCGGCGAGGGAGAAGCATGGCGTACGAATGGATAGTTGACGCACTCGACGAAACGTGGACATCCATTGATCGATCACTGCGGGAGCGTGAACCCGAAGCCTACGAAGCCCCCACTCCGTGCCCGGGCTGGAGCGTGCGTGACGTCTTGAGTCATCTCGTCGGTTTCGAATTGATGTTGAACGGCGGAGCTGTACCAGCGCATGAAGGGCCATGGCCGTCGCACGTGAAGAATCCGATCGGCGAATTCAATGAAGCGTTCGTCGACTCCTATCGAACGTGGCCCGGAGTTGAAGTGCTTGACCTCTTTCGAAAAACGACGCACGCTTCGCTTGAACGCCTTCGGGCACTCAGTGAATCGGAGTGGGAAAAAGTCGGCTGGAGTCCCGAAGGGGAGCGCCCCTATCACCGCTTTCAGGAAACGCGTGTCCTTGACAGCTGGATCCATCTACAGGACATTCGCGACGCATTGCTGGAGCCTTCGGATGATCATGGACCCGGTGAAGAGATTGTCCTCAACCGTTTCGAAGCGGCGTTGCCCTACGTGCTGGGCAAAAAGGCTCAGGCCCCCGAGGGGACGGTGGTGCGCATCAACCTGAGCGGCCGCCTGGCCCGATCCGTCGTGCTCGGCGTGCACGAAGGTCGAGCGAAGGCGCTGGAAGAAGGTTCTGGGATCCCAACGTTGGAGCTGACGACACCCGTGGCTCTCTTTTGGCGACGCGCGGCCGGGCGAATCTCGGCCGAAGCGTTTCTCAATGCGTCGGCGACCGACGTGCGCGGTGACGAGCACTTGGCTCGATCATTCGCCGACGCTCTCGCAATCATGATCTAGGCGCGGAGTTGCCGAAGTACACTTTCTCTCTGCCACGAGAGATTGCCATGAAGGGATAATTATGCGTACCGTTCGACTTGCTCTCGTCGGCGTCCTCGGAGCCTCACTGCTCACCGGGTTCACGCTGACGTCTGGTGTTCTGGCTCAAGCCGCCACCACATCGAGTGCACTCGCCAAATGCAAGACGACGATCTTGTCCCAGGAAGTGACTAAGGGGACACTCACCGTCGCCACGGACAATCCCGGGTATACGCCTTGGTTCATCAACAACACACCGACGAATGGCAAGGGATACGAATCGGCGGTCGCCTACGCCATCGCGAGCGAACTTGGCGTTAAACGCAAGAACGTCAAGTGGGTGGTCGAGCCGTTCGACTCGAGCTACCTCGCTGGTAAGAAGTCCTTTGACTTCGACATCAACGAGATCTCCTACACCGGGGCGAGGGCTCAGGCCGTTACGTTCTCGGTGAGCTACTACAACGTGCAACAGTCGATCGTTGCGTTGAAGACCGACGCAATTGTGAAGAAGCATTCGCCCAAGCAACTGAAGAGCTATCTCTACGGTGACCAGATCGGCACGACCGGTCTCGCGTACATCAACGACCACATCAAGCCCACGAAGGCGGCGCGCGTGTACACAACTCTCGATCAGGCTGTTTTGGCACTGCAGACCGGCCAGATTGACGCCATCGTCATCGATACCCCGACCGGGCAGTACATGGCCTCGTCTCAGATCGTGAAAAACAAAAAACTGATCGCTACCCAGGTCGGTCAGTTTCCGAGCGTGGGTGAGCACTATGGACTGTTGTTCACGAAGGGCGACCCGCTGGTCGGCTGCGTGAATACCGCGCTCAAGGCAATGAAGGCCAACGGCACGCTCGCAGCCCTCCAGAAGAAGTGGCTGGGGATCTACACCGACGTTCCCGTCATTCAGCCCTAAACGTCGTGACGTTTAAAAGCGACACCGACGCCACTCCGCCGGACGATTTCACGTATCTGTACACACCACGGGGCGCTCGCGTCTTCGCCGGAAAACGCGGGGTCGCCGCCAGCACATTGTCGACGGTGGTCATTGTTGTTTTGATTGTCGGGTTGCTCTGGGTCGCACCGGGCGGCGCCACGGTTCGCCACACATTTTTTGATCCCCACGACATCTGGCTCTCATGGACGGGGAATACACATAAAGGTATCGATTCCATCCGAGATGGTCTCGTGACGAATATCTGGATGTTTCTCGTGAGCGAGGTGTTGGTGCTGTTCTTTGGTCTGTTGATCGCCTGGGTCCGGATAAGTCAGACGCCGGTCCTCTTTCCCTTTCGAATATTGGCAACCGCGTATACGGACATCTATCGGGGCGTGCCACTCCTTCTCGTCGTCCTATTGATCGGATACGGACTGCCACAGTTGGAATTTGGTTTCATCTCGAATCAGTCGCCCGCCGTGTACGGCGTTGTGGCTCTCGTTCTCACCTACAGCGCGTACGTGGCGGAAGTCATACGCGCGGGGATCTTTTCAGTTCCCAACGGACAGCTTCACGCGGCTCGCTCGCTCGGTCTGTCGCACGCTTCGACCATGCGCCACGTCATTTTGCCCCAAGCAATTCGCAACGTGATTCCGCCGCTTTTGAACGACTTCATCTCGTTGCAGAAGGACACGGCCTTGGTGTCAGTATTGGGCGCGGTCGAAGTCACTCGCGCCGCGCAGATCTTTGCCTCGACGGAGTTCAACGAGAGCGGTCTCGTCCTGGCCGCGGCCTTCTTTCTCGTTCTCACTATTCCGATGACGCGCTTGACCGACCGACTCATCGCGAGGGACCGCGCGCGACGGCTCAGTATCTCAACATGAACGTACCGGTTCTGAAGATGGACTCGGTGGTGAAGCGCTTCGGCGACAACGAAGTGTTGCGGGGCATCTCACTGGAGCTTCGCCGTCACGAAGTGGTGTGCCTCATCGGCGCGTCGGGCTCAGGCAAGTCCACGCTGCTGCGATGTGTCAACCTCCTCGAGCGAATCGACGGGGGCGATATCAGCCTCTACGGTCAGAGCCTGACGGACCCGCGAATTGATCCCAACATGGTTCGACGCCACATCGGGATTGTCTTTCAGTCGTTCAACTTGTTCCCGCATCTCAGCGTGCTGGACAACATTGTTCTTGGGCCTGTGCGGGCGCATAAGCGCAAGCGCGACGAGGTTCGCGAAGAGGCGATGGTCTTGCTCGAACGCATCGGACTGAAGGAGCGGGCGAACGAATATCCCGAACGTCTCTCGGGCGGCCAACAGCAGCGCGTTGCCATCGTGCGTTCGCTCGCCATGCGGCCAGCGCTGTTGTTGTTGGACGAGGTGACGAGTGCTCTCGATCCGACGCTCGTTGGCGAGGTCCTCGATCTACTGACCGATCTGGCGCACCAGGGCACGACGATGTTGATCGCGACCCACGAGATGAATTTTGCGCGTGACGTGGCGAACGAAGTGGCCTATCTCGACAAGGGCGTGCTCGTGGAAAAGGGTACGCCCGACCAGATCTTCACGGCGCCCCGCGAGGAGTCCACGAAAAACTTCCTCAGTCGCGTTCGCTAAGCGGCTCAGCTTCGCTTGGGCACCAGAACCTTTGGTTTTCGCCGCAGGCGCAGTGATCTGGCGGCGGTAGGCTGGCGTCTCCTATGAACGCCACAACCACCACCCTCGAAAACAACCACGTCAAGCTGGTCGTCGAAGTCGACGAGCCCGAGATGGCTGAAGCTATTGACGCCGCAGCCGCGAAACTGTCGAAGCAGGTCAGCATCAAGGGCTTTCGCAAGGGCAAAGTCCCGAAGAACGTCCTGATGGCTCACCTCGGAGGACCGAGCGCACTGCGCAACGAAGCCATTCGCGACTCGATCCCGGACTTTTATGCGCACGCCGTTTCTGACACCCTGATCGACCCGATCGCTCAGCCCGATATCAACATCACGGCTGGCGAAGAAGAAGGAATCTTGGTCTTCGAGGCGGACGTCGAAGTGCGCCCCGAAGTGTCCATCTCCGGCCACAACGATCTACGCGTGACAATTCCTTCCCCGGTCGTCACAGACGACGAAGTAAACGCGCAGATCGACCGGTTCCGAGAGACTGACGCCGTCCTCAATGACGTTGACCGACCCATTGTCACGGGTGACCTGGTCTCCATGGACGTTCACGTCGAGCAAGTAGCGGGCGAGGAAGATCCCCTCGACATGAGTGACTTCATGTACACCGTGGGCTCTGGCACGATCACCGAAGGTGTGGATGAGTTGATCGTCGGCATGAAAGCGGGCGAGGAACTCAAGGTGAATGGCAACATTGGCCAAGGTGCGGTCGCGACGTACGAACTTTCCTTGAAGAAGGTGCAAGAACGCGAACTACCCGAACTGACTGACGAGTGGGTTCAAGAGAACACCGAATGGCAGAGTGCGGACGAGATGCGCGACACGATCTTCGCCCAGATGCGCCGCATGCGCGTCGCCGAAGCCCAGCGCACGCAACGTGACTCCGTGTTGGTGGCGTTGAGCGATCTGGTTCCCGCCGACGTTGTGCCTGACGCGCTCGTACAAGATGAGACCAACGAGCGTTTGCACGATCTCGGTCATCGTCTCGAGCAACAGAAACTCAACCTCGAAACGTTCCTGCAGGTGACGAACCAGTCGTCGGATCAACTCCTGGAAACCCTTCGGGCCGATGCGGTGCGGGCGGTTCGTATTGACTTAGCGCTGCGCGCACTGGTGCGCGAGGAGAATCTCGAGCCGACCGACGAAGAGGTCGACGAAGAACTCGCCACGACGGCCGAAGCAATGAAGGTGAGTGCCGACCGGCTGCGTACGAACTTGCGCGACACGGGTCGCGTCGTCACCTTTCGCGCCGAGGTCGCCAAAATGAAGGCGTCGCGCTGGCTGACCGACCACGTCACCTACGTCGACCCAGAGGGCGTGGAGATCGATCCGAACCTGTTGAAGGCGGACGAATCTGAAGATATCGACGCCTAGGCTAGAACCGTGAACGACAACTATCGAGCCCAGAACTACCTCGTCCCTACGGTGGTGGAATCATCAAACCGAGGCGAGCGCGCCTACGACCTCTACAGCCGGCTACTGCGCGAGCGCATCATCTTCTTGGGCACGCCCATCGATGACACGATTGCGAACCTGGTGTGTGCGCAGATGTTGTTCTTAGAGTCCGAGGACCCTGAAAAGGACATCAATCTCTACATCAACTCCCCGGGAGGCGACATCACGGGGTTACTCGCTATCTACGACACGATGAAGTACATCAAGCCCGACGTCTCGACGTTCTGTTTTGGTCAGGCCGCGTCCGCTGCGGCGGTGCTTCTCGGCGCTGGCAAAAAAGGCAAGCGCTTTGCGCTGCCGCACGCGCGTGTGCTGTTGCACCAGCCCTGGGGCGGCGTGGGCGGTCAGGCCTCGGACATCGAGATCCAGGCCCGCGAGATCCTTCGCATGAAGGACATGTTGAACTCCATGCTGGCCACTGATACCGGTCAATCTGAGGAACGAGTCAATAAAGACACCGATCGCGACTTCATCATGAGTTCCGAAGAAGCCGTGGAATACGGCCTAATCGACGAAGTTCTGTTAGAGCGGCCGTAGGTACCTCGATTCAGGTGTTGGGGATCGTAGGATGGGCGCGGCGGTAGGTCTGTCGGAGGGTGTCCGTGGCAAAGTTTGGTGAAGGCAGCGACCTCATTAAGTGCAGTTTCTGCGCTAAGGGGCAAAAACAGGTTAAGAAGCTCATCGCGGGACCCAGCGTGTACATCTGCGACGAGTGCATCGACCTGTGCAACGACATCATTGCCGACGAGTTTGGCGATCGTCCCGAGTTCATTCTCGACGAACTGCCCACTCCGCGCGAGGTTTCGGCGTTCCTCGACGAGTTCGTGATCGGTCAAGTCGACGCGAAGAAGATTCTCGCCGTTGCCGTCTACAACCACTACAAACGCATCCAGACCGGCCCGTTACACGACGAGGACGTGGAAGTCGCGAAGTCCAATGTGCTGCTCTTGGGGCCGACGGGCTGTGGCAAGACATTCTTGGCCCAAACGTTGGCGCGCATGCTCAATGTTCCCTTCGCCATTGCCGACGCCACGGCACTTACCGAAGCCGGCTACGTCGGCGAGGATGTCGAAAACATTCTCTTGAAGTTGCTTTCGGCGGCCGACTTTGACGTGAAGCGCGCCGAGCGCGGCATCATCTACATCGACGAGATCGACAAGATCGCACGCAAGGCAGAAAACCCCTCCATCACGCGTGACGTATCAGGTGAAGGTGTCCAACAGGCTCTCCTAAAAATTCTCGAGGGCACGGTCGCGAGCGTGCCCCCTCAAGGTGGTCGGAAGCATCCGCACCAAGAGTTCATCAATATCGATACCGCAAACATCTTGTTCATCTGCGGTGGCGCGTTCGCGGGACTCGAAGAGATCATCGAACGTCGGTTGGGAAAGAAGTCGATGGGCTTCAATCAGCCGGTCCAATCGAAGCGCGGCGGTGACATCGAACTCTTCCGTCACGTTCTGCCCGAAGACATGGTCAAGTTCGGACTCATCCCCGAGTTCATTGGTCGACTCCCGATCATCGGCGCGGTGCAGCAACTCGATCGCGACATGTTGATTCAAGTTTTGACCGAGCCGAAGAACTCTCTCGTGAAGCAGTTCCAACAAGTCCTCGCGATGGACGGCGTCGAACTCGTCATCGAAGAAGAAGCGCTCGACGCAATCGCCGACCTCGCCCTCGAACGGGGCACGGGCGCACGCGGACTTCGTTCCATTCTTGAGCACGTGTTGCTCGAGCCGATGTACGACGTGCCCGGACGAAGCGATGTCGTTAAGTGCGTCGTGACTGAAGCCTCAGTACGTCAGCAGGAAGCGCCGAGTTACGAAATGCGAAAGGCGCCGCGAACTCGTCGCGCGAGCTAAACCGTGCGCTTCGCTTCGTACGCGGAAGCGCTGAACTGGCTCGAATCGCATGTTGACTTTGAACGTTTAGCGCCCAATCATCAGTTAGTTCCTACTCTCGATCCCATTCGCGACACGTTGGCCCAGTTCGCGGATCCCCAAAGTGACTATCCGACGATTCACATCACGGGAACCAATGGCAAGGGCACGACCACGACAATCACGAGCGCGCTACTGCGAGCGACGGGCCTGCGAGTAGGAACATTCACCAGTCCCGATCTTCACTCAGTGAACGAGCGCATCGCGGTTAACGGAGAGCCCATCGACGATGAGGCGTTCATCGGTGTCCTCGAACGGCTTTCGGATGTTGAGACCGTTACGGGAATCATCCTCACGCGTTTTGAACTGCTGACGGTTGGCGCGTTTCTGCACTTCTCGGACGAAGGCGTGGACGTGGGTGTCATTGAAGTTGGCCTCGGCGGCACCTGGGACTCGACGAACGTCATTGACTCCGACGTCGCCGTGCTGACGAATGTCGATCTCGACCACACGGCGGTGCTCGGCCCTACGGTCAGCGCGATCGCCTCGGACAAAGTCGGAATATTTCGCTCCGACTCCATTGCCATCGTCGCCACGACCAACGCCATCGTGGTGCAGATCGCTCAACGAAAAGCCGAAGAACTCGGCGCAACTCTCTGGTTGCTTGGCGAAGAGTTCGTCCTCGAGGAAAACGAACTCGCACTCGGTGGTCGAGCGATTTCCTTGCGCACTCCCTACGCGCGCTACGACGAGGTCTTTGTGGCGCTGCACGGGATACATCAAGGCGTGAACGGCGCAACAGCGATCGTGACCGCCGAAGCGTTCCTCGGCCGTGCGCTCGGCGAAGACGTCGTCACCTCGACGTTGAGTCACGTTCTTATGCCTGGTCGGACGGAGATTATTTCTCGCAACCCTTTGATCGTGGTCGACGGTGCGCACAATCCCGCAGGCGTGCGCGCGTTAGTGGCGACACTTGATGGCGCCTTCGATGTGCGCGGTGAACGTCGATGCGTACTCGGCATGCTCACCGGACGCGAACTTGACGACATGCTCACTCCACTCGTGGGCGCAGGGTTCAGTGAGTTCTACTGCTGCGCGCCGAGCTCTCCTCGAGCGGTGCCGGCGCGCGAGCTCGTGACGACGTTAGAGCGACTCGGCGCGACGGCCTACGAACACCCGAGTGCGCGCACCGCGCTCGCGCACGCCCGCGAACGCTCGACCGACGATGACCTCATCATCGTCACGGGCAGTCTCTATCTCGTTGCCGAGGTGCGCGGCGAGGTGTTGCACGTGGCGTCGCGGCATCTCTCGTGACGCTGTTAGATTGCCTGTCGTGAATAGAACCCTCGTAATTGTTAAGCCCGATGGAGTCGAACGCGGGCTGGTGGGCGAAATTGTCTCTCGCCTGGAAGCGAAGCAACTTCGCATTGTGGCCGGGCAAATTCGCACGATCGACGCCGCGACGGCCACCCGTCATTACGCCGAACACGAGGGAAAATCCTTCTTCGACTCGCTTGTCACCTTCATTGGCCGATCACCGTCCTTCGTCCTCGTTGTTGAGGGTCCTGGGGACACGTGGCGCATCGTGCGCGCCATGATGGGCGCCACGAATCCGGCCGACGCCACACCGGGAACGATTCGCGGGGATCTCGCGACGGCAATGAGTGAGAACTTGATACACGGTTCGGATTCGATTGAAGCTGCCGTTCGTGAAATTGCGATTTTCTTTCCTGACTTGGAGTAACGGGCCCCACTGGTGTCGCGCACCCCACTTGGCCTAGCCTGGTAGCCAAGCGCGCGGGCTCACGCCTCAAAAAGGAAATCTATGGTTGATGGACGTTTCTCACTTTTGGGCCGTGACATGGCGGTCGACCTCGGTACCGCTAACACCCTTGTGTACGTTCGTGGTCGCGGAATTGTTCTGAACGAGCCCTCGGTGGTCGCCGTGGACGTAAAAGACGGCAAGCCCCTCGCAGTCGGCGCCGAAGCCAAGAGGATGATCGGTCGTACCCCGAGCAACATTCAGGCGATTCGACCCTTGAAGGACGGCGTCATCGCCGACTTCGAGATCTGCGAGAAGATGCTTCGCTACTTTATTCATCGCGTGCACCAACGTCGCTTCGCCAAACCTCGCATGGTCATCTGCGTGCCGTCGGGTATCACTGGCGTGGAACAGCGCGCCGTTATGGAAGCCGCCGAGTTCGCGGGCGCGCGCAAGGCGTACATCATTGAAGAGCCAATGGCCGCGGCGATCGGAGCGGGACTACCGATTCACGAACCGACCGGCAACATGGTCGTGGACATCGGTGGCGGCACGTCGGAGGTCGCGGTGATCTCGCTCGGAGGCATCGTGACGAGTCAATCGATTCGTGTTGGCGGTGACGAGTTAGATGAAGCTCTCGTCGCGTACGTCAAGAAAGAGTTCCAACTCGCGCTCGGTGAAAGAACCGCCGAAGAGATCAAGATGCAACTCGGCTCGGCTTTTCCTTTAGAGGAAGAACTACGTGCCGAGATTCGCGGACGCGACCTCGTGACGGGACTGCCCAAGACCGTCATCATCTCGACCGAACAGATCCGTGAAGCTATCTCCGAGCCGGTGCAGGCCATTGTCGACGCCGTCAAGGTGACGCTGGACCGCACGCCGCCAGAACTGTCGTCAGACCTGATGGAACAGGGCATTGTCCTCACCGGGGGCGGCGCATTGCTCGCGGGTATCGCGGCTCGCCTGGAGTACGAGACCAATATGCCGATCATTGTGGCGAATGACCCTTTGAACTGCGTGGCGCTCGGCAGTGGCATGTGTCTCGAAGAGCTAGATGTCTTCGCGCGCATGTTGAAGACCAGTCCTTCGCGCTAACCCGTGGCCACTGACCGTTCGCGTCGACGTACGTGGACGTTCAGCGTCGCTATTGTCGTCACCTTTCTTATCTTGTATCTGACGACGGGCGTCGCGTCGGGACTGCGTAGTGGGGCCAACATCATCATTACGCCCTTCAGTTGGGCGGTGAACACCATTGCCCACCCGCTCGGCCACATGTTGGCGGGCACAATCGACTACAGCGACGTCGTTTCTCAGAATCAGAAGCTGCGCTACGAACTGGGTCAGGCCAACGAGCGCGCTAACGAAGGGTGGGCCTTCGCTCGCCAACTCCAACAGCTGACGACCGAGCTCAACGTCCCCTTCGTCGGATCGCTGCCCACGGTCGCGGCGCAAGTGACGACCGTGTCTCCAACCAATTTCTCCGCCACCGTCAGCATCTCAAAGGGCCGCGACAGCGGAATTCTCGTTGGAATGCCCGTGGTGGCGAACGGCGGACTAGTCGGTCAGGTCATTTCCACGTCGGCGAGCGGCGCCACAGTGCGCTTGATTAGCGATACCAAGTCGTTGGTGGGGGCGACCTTTAAATCCGGAGCGACCACTTTGGTGGTGACGGGTCGCGGCGTCAATAACGGACTGGGTGCGACATCCGTTCCCCTCAACTCTGGCATTCAACAAGGCACGAAGCTGGAGACAGATGGATTGAATGGCGCGCTGTATCCGGCCGGGCTGCCGGTCGCGACTGTGAAGACAGTGTCGCTCACCCCGGGGGCGGCGACATATAACTTGACCCTTCAGCCGGCCGCGAACCTTCGACACCTCTCCTATTTGGACGTCATTCTCTGGGAGCCTTCTGCGTGAGGCGGCTTCTCGTGCCGGTGACGCTCGTCACGCTTCTTATTGTCGCCCTTCAACTATCGGTCTTCTCCAGTTTGCGCGTGTCCGGGGTCGTGATCATGATCGTGTGGCTGTGGCCGCTCGCGATGGGACTTGCGGGGCTCACGTCATTGGCGCTTTGGAGTGCGGTCGTGGCTGGAGTCTTCTTTGACACGCACGCGGTGACGCCGTTTGGTCTCACGGCAATCGTGGCGCTCGCCCTCGCCTACGGAGCGTCGCGCCTTGGAAAAGAAGGAGTGGGCGATCTTGACTCTGCGGCGTGGTGGGTGACCCCATTGATCGCAGCCGTCGCGGGCTTCGTCGCGCCGGCGTTGTTCGTCGGCGCCAGTTTCTTCACTCTTAACTTCTCGCTCTGGCGTGACAGTCTGCTCTCCGCCATGGTCGTCAACGCCGCGGCCTTCTTCGTCCTGGCGCGACCAATGACGCGTCTCGCGCGGTGGGTGGGAAACACCGGGGTTCGTCGATGAGAAGTTCGTGGCGTGACCGCCCAACCGGCTCTTGGTTTACTCGGCTGTGGCGTCCATGGGTGTCGCTACACCCGTTTCGAGGACGCGGGCTCACGATCAATGAACCCAAGACGGTCGGCATCCGAGATCTCATGGCGTCACCCGAAGAGGTCGAGTCCCGACCGGCGCGTCGTTGGCTGGTGATCGGGGGTTTCTTCACAATTCTCTTGATTGCGTTGATCGTGCGGCTCTTCTTTCTTCAAGTCGTGGACTACAAAACGTCCGTGGAGACGGTCGCCTCGAACTCGCTTCGCACCACCACTATCCCCGCGACGCGTGGGGAGATCCTTGACCGTGAAGGCCGCCCTCTGGTCACCAACGTCACCACCACGGAAATTCGCCTGTCACGCGCCGAAGCCACACTTCATCCGACCGTCAAAGGTTCACTGTCGTCGTTGACGGGACTCAGCGTGAAACAGATCAGCGCTGATCTTCACGACCTGCAGTACAGCCCCTACCAACCCGCACCGATCATGGCCAACGCCCCCGCGAGGGACGTGGAGTTCATCAAGCTTCATCCGGGGGAGTTTCCCGGCGTGTCGGTGCTCGACGTCTCGCGCCGCTCCTACCCGAACGGCGGCAACGTGGCCGCTCAGGTACTCGGCTATGTCGGTCCGATCACCGGAACCGAGATCAAAGACAACCCCGGCGCGGGCTACGAACCTGACTCCACCATCGGAAAGACTGGCATCGAGTCGTACTACGAGCAATACTTGCGCGGCAAACAGGGAAAGACCACCTTGGAAGTGAGCGCGGCGGCGATACCAACGATCAAGGCACTCAAGACGACAGAACCCACCGTGGGCGACAACGTGGTGCTGAACATCGACACCGGTCTGCAGAAGGCCCTCGGGGGGTATCTCTCATCAGAGATCTTGGCCGACCGTCACTCGATCGACCCGGTGTCGGGAAAAGTGCCCGAAGCGATCAACGGCGCGGCGGTAGTGCTCGACCCCAACAACGGTGAAGTGCTCGCCATGGCCAGTTACCCCTCCTTCAATCTCAACTCCTTCGTGACCGGCCTCTCTAACTCCGCGTACTCGACCCTCATCCACGAAGGCGCCTTCAACAACTACGCCATCCAAGGTCTCTACACTCCGGGCAGCACGTTCAAGCTCGTCACGGCGACGGCTGAACTGCAGACGGGCATCTTTCCCGCCGATGAGTTGGTTGACGACACGGGCGTGTTCACGGTGCCCGACTGCAAGTCGGCGCCGGGAAGTATCTGTTCCTTTCACGATGATGACAACTCCGCGGCAGGCGACATCGATCTCCCGACGGCCCTGACGGTGTCGTCGGACTACTACTTCTATAACCTCGGTTACCTCTTTTGGACCCAGGCCGCTCGCTACGGCAAGACGCCGATTCAAAACGTCGCGGCCGACTATGGCTTGAATCAAAGCACCAACATCGACCTTCCCGATGAAGTGTCGAGCCGTGTCGACTCACCCCAGGTTCGTGCGGAACTCCACGCCGAGGCGCCCGCGGCGTTCCCCCGCGAGACCTGGTACGCCGGTGACAACATCGAGATGGCCTTTGGTCAAGGCGAAACCGCGTTGACGCCGATCGCTCAGGCGAACGCGTACGCCACCTTCGCCAATGGCGGCACTCGCTACGCCCCCGAGGTCGCCGCCGCCATCGTGAATCCTCACGGGAAAGTGGTCATTCGCTACACCCCGCGCGTGCTTGGCCACGTCAGCTTGCCCGCCAGCGTTCGCGATCCCATCCTCCAGGGGTTGGAGGGCGTCGTGAATAATCCGGCCGGTACCGGGTACGCCCCGTTCAAGGCCAACGTCAACTTCTCGCTGTCGACGTTCCCGATCGCCGGAAAAACCGGCACGGCGAGCAACGCGCCCGGAGAAGAGCCCAACTCGTGGTTCGTGGGCTTCGGGCCGGTCAACCATCCCGAGTACGTGGTGCTCTGCGTGATTGACGAAGGAGGATATGGCGCCGACGCGTCGGCTCCGGTTGTCGCGAAGACCTTTAACTACCTAGTCGCACATCCCGTTGGGCCGGTGAAACTAAAGGCACAACTGACAACTCCGACCGTTCCGGCCAAGCATTCCACCACCACAACGACCTCGAATAAGTCAAGTTAACTCTGTAGTGCAGTAGCCTGACTGTGTTGGGCGCTTTGACACGCAGGGTGTCAGACGCAAATGAACGTCGACGTAACGCAGTGTTTCTCCGTTACGCACAGTATTGAGGACATGACGTGGCAACCGCCAGTGCGTTACAACTACTAGGAACCGTCGTAGTCCTCCTCGTCTCGTCCCAACAGGTCTTTCGCTTTTTTCACCTAGTCGACGCCGGCATCTCGCCGCGCCCGACTTCGCGTGGCGTCCATCGCCACGTCTTTATCCCTAAGAACGCAAGGAGTACCCGTCGTGAGCGACGAATCCACCCAACCCCTACCCTCATCGTCTAATCCACGAATTGGTGATACCCGTCCAGCCCCACAAATAGGCGACACTCGCCCCGGAGCCCGAGTACCGGCTCCCGCCACTCCCTCCGCACCTGGTCAGGGTCGTCGCCGTCGCGGCGGCCGTGGTCGATCGGGCCAGGGGAACCGAGATAATCGTGACGGGCGCGATAATCGCGATGTCACGAACGGCGCAGCGCCACGTCGCAACGTCGAGGCGCCCGTCGAGGCCTCGGCTCCAGAGGCCAGCGATGGAGTGGGCCGCGGCAAGCCGCGCCGCCGTCGCGGGGGAGAGCGCCGCACCCGGGCCCAGGGCCGCTATCTCATGGCCGTACACACCACGCCCGACGGCACCCACATCGCCACCCTCGAGGGCCGCTCGATGGTCGAGTACACGGTCGCGAAGAACGCCGACGAAACCAACCAGATCGACGGCAACATCTACGTCGGTCGTATCCAGAACGTGCTGCCCGGCATGGAGCTGGCCTTCGTCGACATTGGCATCCCGAAGAACGCGGTTCTCTATAAGGGCGACGTGTCGTTTGACACCGAAGACGTCGACGGGGCGCCGGCCAACAACAAGCGCATCGAAGAGATGATCCGCGCCGGCCAGACGGTCCTCTGTCAGGTCACGAAGAACGCCATTGGGGCCAAGGGCGCGCGCCTCACCCAAGAGGTGTCGCTGCCGGGACGCTTCGCGGTACTCGTACCCAACTCGTCGACGATCGGTATCTCCAAGCGTCTGCCCGACGGCGAGCGTCGTCGCCTTCGCAAAATCATCGAAGACGTCAAGCCCGCCCATCACGGGATCATCATCCGCACCGCCGCCGAAGGCGTCACCGCAGACGACCTCTCGCGCGACGTGACGTCGCTCGTGGAGAAGTGGTCGGCCATCGAGGGCGAGGTCGCCAAGTCCAATCAACCGCGCCTCGTCTATCGCGACCTCGACCTCGCGGTGAGGGTGCTGCGCGAAGAGCTGAACGACGAGTACCGCGCCGTCTTGATCGACGACCGAACGCTGTACGAAAAGGTCCGCGAGTACGTCATGGCGGTCAACCCCGAACTGGCCGATCGCATCGAGTACTACGACCGCCAGGTTGAAGAGCTGCCGCTCTTCGAGCGCTACTTCGTGCACGAGCAACTGCACCGCTCCCTCGACCGCAAGGTCTTCTTGCCCTCGGGAGGGTCGCTCATCATTGAGCGCACCGAAGCTTTGACCGTGATCGACGTGAACACTGGCAAAAACGTGGGGACGAACAACCTCGAAGAGACGGTGTTTCGCAACAACCTCGAAGCGGCCGACGAAGTGGCGCGCCAGTTACGTCTCCGCGATATTGGCGGCATCATCGTCATCGACTTCATCGACATGGAGACCAAGGCGAACCGCGACGCCGTGGCGTCCGCCCTTCGCCAGGCCCTCTCGCGCGATAAGACCCGCAGCCAAGTCTTTGACATCTCTGAGCTCGGTCTCGTGGAGATGACGAGAAAGCGTGTCAACGAGGGACTCCTCGAGTCGCTGTCGGTCGTGTGCAGTGTGTGTGACGGGCGCGGGTTCATCGTCAAAACCGGTCTCTAAATCTCCGGGGTGATCCTTCCGTCGCGCGCCTGGTGGGCGGTCGGCTAGTATGGAACCCTTATGTACGCCGTTATCCGTGTAGGCACATCTCAAGAGCGCGTCACCGAGGGCCAAGTGGTCCGCGTTGACCTGCGCCCCGAAGAAATCGGTGCCGATGTTGAATTTCAGCCCGTTTTGCTCGTCGATGGTGACCAGGTCACCGCCGGCCCGGCCTTGAAGGGCGCCACGGTGACCGCGAAGATCATTGGTGGTGAGAAGGGCCCGAAGATTCGCGCTCTCACCTACAAAGCCAAGGCCATCCAGCGTCGTCGCTGGGGCCATCGCCAGCACTATTCGACCGTCGAGATCACGAAGATCTCGGCCAAGGCCTAAGGAGACTTCATGTCCAAGACCAAAGGTGGCGGTTCCACTCGAAACGGCCGCGATTCCAATGCCCAGCGCCTCGGCGTAAAGACTTTTGACGGCACGCTCGTGAAGTCGGGCAGCATCATTGTTCGTCAGCGTGGTACCCAGTTCCATCCGGGCCGCAACGTCGGCATCGGCAAGGACGACACGCTGTTTGCGCTCGCTGAGGGAACTGTGAAGTTTGGTTTCCGGGGCGGCAGAAAACTAGTTGACGTTCTCGCCGACTGAGTTTTCCTCCTAAAACTAAGAATCCCCCGGGCTTAGGCCCGGGGGATTCTTAGTTTGCAACGAGAACTACGCGCCCTTGACGGCCTTCTTAAAGGTCGATCCAATTGACACTTTCGGTGCCCTCGAGGCCTTGACCTGTATGGCCTCGCCGGTTTGAGGGTTGCGGGCGGTGCGAGCCTTACGCTCAACACGCTCGAATGACAAGAATCCGGACAACACAATCTTCTCACCCTTGGAAACGTTGCCGACAACGACGTCTTCAAAGGCCTTGAGAACCTCCGCTACGGTGTTCTTCGTGGCGCCACTTTCGGCGACAATTGCTTCTACCAACTCGGCCTTGTTCACCGGTCGACTCCTTACTCTTATTGAAACGGAACTGGGCGTTCCCAGCAACCACCGTCAGTTTTACCGTAAAAATCGGCATTTTTGCGGATATCGTCCTAAGAATTGGCCGTGTTCCTTGCGAGCCTTTCGTAAATCTCCTGTTCAATGGGGAGTTTTGGCGGGCCCTTCGAGCGAGAATTATCTTTTGGCCCCGAAATCGCCCGAAAATGGCCTAAATACTGATTATTGAGCGCGATGCTCGTCGTTGGCAAGGTTGGCCTTCGCCGTAGTCGCCCTAACGCTCCGCTACTGGTCACCGAAGCTCCGATTCGGAGCTTGCACCTCACTGTGCCCGGAAAATGGCCCAAAAGGTTGTGAAGAAGGCTCTCGTAGGATAGTGGGGTGTCTTCATTCGTCGATAGTGCCCAACTCCATGCCAAAGCGGGCGACGGCGGGGCCGGATGCGTCAGTTTTCGCCGGGAAGCCCATGTCGCCAAAGGCGGTCCTGATGGGGGAGACGGCGGAAAAGGCGGCGACGTCTGGCTAGAGGCCGACCACAATCAGGCGTCATTGCTTGGTTTTAAGGATCACCCCTTTCGCCGCGCGACCGACGGTCAGCACGGCACCTCCAAGCGCCAGCACGGAGCCCGCGGCAAGGAAGTGGTGGTCGGAGTGCCCGTGGGCACGATGGTCTACAACTCCGAGGGAGAGCTTCTTGTTGATCTCAAAGGTCCTGGTGACCGCTGGCTAGCCGCCGAAGGGGGACTCGGCGGTCAAGGAAATGCCCGGTTTCTCTCAAACCAGCGCCGCGCGCCGGCCTTCGCCGAACAGGGAGAGGTTGGCGAAGAGCGCTGGTATGACTTGGAGCTGAAGCTTCAAGCTGACGTCGCGCTGATTGGCTTTCCGAACGTCGGTAAGTCCACGCTGATTTCGCGGATCTCGGCCGCCCGCCCGAAGATTGCCGACTATCCCTTCACCACGTTGGTTCCGAATCTCGGAGTCGTGCGCGTCGGGAATCGTTCCTCGCGTCCCGGTGCCGCCACGGAGTTCGTGGTCGCGGATATTCCCGGTCTTATCGAAGGGGCCGCGGAGGGTCGAGGACTCGGTCACGATTTCCTGCGACACGTCGAGCGTGCTCGGGTGCTGTGTGTGCTTCTCGACCTCTCGGAGTTCGCACCGAGTCCGCCCGAGGAGCAGCTGGAAATACTTCTCCGTGAACTCGGTGACTACCAGGCCGATCTGCTCACGCGGCCCCGCGTCATCGTGGGTTCGAAGGGCGACGTCGCGGCCTACGAAATCGACGGTGTTCCCACGATCTCAGCGGTCACCGGCGAGGGCCTCGATCCTCTCGTGGGTGAACTGGCCGGACTCGTCACTGAGGCTCGTCACAGCGAAGCCGAAGAGCTCGAACACGAGGTCGTGATTCACCGTCCCATCCCCGACGAGATCTCGGTGGAGCGAGAGAGCCAGGATCACTGGCGCGTCGAAGGACGAGCCGCACGTCGCGCGGTGCGATTCCAGGACCTTACCGATGATCAAGCGCTCGCGGAAATCGTTCACCGGCTGAAAGAGCTCGGGGTCGATCGACTGCTCACTCGCGCCGGCGTGCGCGACGGCGACGTCGTGACCATCGGCGCGCTGACTTTCGAGTGGTGGCGCGATGAAGTGGGCACCGGTCTCGATCGCGGCCATCACCGGGCCACGCGCCGCGAGCGACTCGCGCGCCACGGGAGGCTCGACGGGCAGGACGATGACGAGTCGTAGCGTCGTTGTCAAAGTTGGAACATCGTCGGTTACCAACGAAACTGGCGGTGTAGACGCCAGTGTGCTGTCGGGTGTCGCATCCGACGTGGTGACGCTGCGAGAAGACGGCTGGTCGGTCGTTGTGGTGACGTCGGGGGCGATCACTGCGGGGTGGGCCGAAGTGGGCGAAGGGCGGCCGCGGCCGCGAGATGCGGCCACTCTGCAGGCTGTGTCGGCCGTGGGTCAACCACTTCTCATGCACGCGTGGCGTGACGCCTTCGCCGAACGCTCGATTCGCGTGGGGCAGGTGCTGCTCGCGCCGTTGGATTTCTCGCATCGTGGTCAGTACTTACACGCCCGGGGAACCATTGAAGCGCTCGCGGCCCTCGATGTTGTGGCTGTCGTAAACGAAAACGATGCCGTGGCCGACGAAGAGATCCGCTTTGGCGACAACGATCGACTCGCGGCGCTGGTCGCGAACCTCGTCGGCGCCTCGCACTTGGTGCTGCTGACTGACACCCAGGGTCTCCTCACCGCCGATCCGCGGATTGACGACACGGCGACGCTCATTGAAGAGGTCACGGCCTTTGACGCCGATCTGCTCCTCGCCGCGGGCACGAGCCGATCGGGAGTGGGCAGTGGCGGCATGGCGTCAAAACTGGCGGCGGCGCACATGGCAACGTGGTCGGGTGTGACGACGGTGATTGCTCCGGCGCGAGCGGAGCACGCACTGCGTCTCGCGGTCGAAGATACGCCGGGCTTTGGTACCACTTTCTATCCGCGGCCCGAGCGACTTTCCGCGCGCAAGTCGTGGATTGCCTTCGCCGTCGCGAGCCAGGGAACACTCGTCATCAACGACGGGGCCCTTGACGCGCTGGAACATCACGGCCGCAGCCTCTTGCGCGTTGGCGTCCTGTCGCACACCGGCGCCTTCCAAGAGGGCGACGCCGTCGACGTGAAGGGGATGAACGGCGAGACGATCGCGAAGGGGCTCGTACGTGTGTCGGCCGAATCCTTCGTCGACGCCGATGACGTGGTGGTGCACCGTGACGACCTCGTCCTTCTTCGACGGCGCTAATGCGGCCATTACGCTAAAGACATGACGACGCCCGATCTTCTCGCCCAAGGCGCCTCTGTGAAGCGTGCCGCGAGCGAGTTGGCGCAGTCCTCGAACGAGACTCGTCAGGCCGTTTTGCACCACGTGGCCGAGCGTCTCGGTGAAGTGGAGTCGGAGCTTCTCGACATCAACGCGGCTGATCTCGGAGCCTTCGACGACGCCGGTCCGGGCCGAGATCGCCTCACACTGAACCACGAGCGTGTGGCGTCCATGGCGAGCGCCCTGCGCTCGATTGCTCACGGACCTGACCCACTTTTCGAGGTCGAAGACCAGCGAACGCTGGCGAACGGGCTGCGTGTGGAACGCCTGCGCGTCCCGCTCGGAGTAATCGGCGTCGTCTACGAAAATCGACCCAACGTCACGACCGACGTCGCGGGACTGTGCGTGCGAAGTGGAAACGCCGCCTTTCTTCGCGGGTCCGCAAGCGCGCAGCGCACCAACGAGTTCCTGGTCAACCTGTGGCGAGATGCCCTCGAAAAGGAGGGTCTGGCACGTGACGGTGTTGCCTTGGTGCAGGACTCGTCGCACGAGAGTGCGGTTGCGTTCATGCAGATGAGCGAGGTGCTCGACTGTCTCATTCCGCGCGGAGGACCGAACCTGATTGCCGCGATGCGCGAGAACGCTCGCGTGCCCTACGTCCTCGACGGCGACGGAAACTGCCACATCTTTGTCGACGAGTCGGCCAAGCTGGACCAGGCTCTTCAGATTGTGCGCAACGCGAAGACCTCTCGTCCGGGCGTGTGCAACGCGGCCGAGACCCTGCTGGTGCACGAGAAAGTGGCGGAGGGCTTCTTGCCTACTCTCGCAGTAGCGATGCCGGAAGTGGAACTGCGCGCGGACGATCGCGCGCGCGAGTTTCTTCCCGGCGCCACCATTGCCACCGACGACGACTTCGCGCACGAGTTCTTGGATCTGATTCTGGCGGTGAAGGTGGTGGATTCCTTGGACGGGGCCATCGCTCACGTCGCCACGTACGGAACTGGTCACAGCGAGGCGATCCTCACCGAAGACACGTCGAACGCCGATGCCTGGGTGAAGCGCGTGGACGCGGCGGCGGTTCTCGTGAACGCCTCCACGCGATTCATTGACGGGGGAGAGTTGGGCCTCGGCGCCGAAGTCGGAATCTCGACCCAGAAACTGCACGCACGCGGCCCCATGGGCGTTCGCGAACTGACCTGCTTGAAGTGGGTCGTTAGAGGAGAGGGACAGATTCGATGACCGCGTTAGATCCGCGAGAAGAGCTCGCCCAGCGTCTCGGTCTCGCCAGCGTGCCTCCCGTGCGCTTCGAGTCTCCGGCTGAAGTTCTCAAGCTCCTCGCCGCGAACGACTACCTCGCCGACGACGCCATATCCTCGGTCACGTACTTGGCGGATCGCTTGGCAAAGCCCGTTCTCGTCGAAGGACCCGCCGGAACGGGAAAGACCGCACTCGCGAAAGCCGTGGCCGACTCCATTGGCGCCCGTCTCATTCGCCTGCAGTGCTACGAAGGTCTCGACGAGTCGAAGGCGCTCTACGAGTGGAACTACCGCAAGCAGTTACTGCGCATCCAAGCGGGGCGACCGGAGGGCGCGAGTAGCGAAGAGTGGCACGACCTCGAAGAGGACATCTTCGCCGAGGAGTTCATGCTGACGCGCCCGCTCTTGGAAGCGATCTCGGCGAGTGACCCGGTGGTGCTCCTCATTGACGAGGTCGACCGGGTCGAGCTCGAAACCGAAGCTCTGATGCTGGAGATTCTCTCGGAGTACCAGGTGTCGATCCCGGAACTCGGAACGATCCGCGCCAAACAGATTCCCATGGTGTTTCTGACATCGAACAACACCCGCGAACTGTCCGAAGCGCTGAAGCGTCGTTGTCTCTATCTCTACGTCGGATATCCGACCGTCGAGCGCGAGCGCGACATCATCCTGTCGCGGGTGCCGGGCATCACGAAGAACCTGGCCGAACAGATTGCCCAGGTCGTTCGGTCGCTCCGATCGCTCGATCTCAAGAAGGCCCCCTCGGTGTCGGAAACGCTCGACTGGGCGCGCACCCTGGTCGTGCTCGGGCGTGAGGAGATCGGCGACGAAGACGCGGCGGCCACGCTGCACATCTTGTTGAAGTATCAGTCCGACATCGAGCGCGCCACGAAAGAACTGCTCGGTCGCTCGAGGCCCGTTGCTTAACCTGCTCGGCGATTTCATCGGCGAGCTGCGCGCCGCGGGCATTCCGGTGTCGATGAGTGAACACGTCGACGCCGCGAGGGCGGTCGAGGTCATCGATCTCGGAGATCGATCGCTGTTGCGCGCCACGTTGGCGGCGACGCTCGTAAAGGACGGCGATCACCTGCCCGTTTTCTACAGCGCTTTTGACGTTTACTTCTCTATTCGTTCGTGGGACGCCGCAGACGACCTGTTGGGCGAGGAGGTCACCACACCACAAGAACGAAGCGACGGAGCCGCGGGGCCGAGCGGACCTGGACCGCGCGGACGAGGCGGCGGCGGGTCGATGAGCGCGGCGGAGCTCGCGGAGATGCTCTTTCGCGCTCTGCGCGACGGGGACCTCTCGGCGATGCGTGCCGGCGCCAGCGAGGCGGTGACGCGCTACGCGGGAGTCGAACCCGGGCGACCCGTCGGAGGGACCTACTACCTGTATCGAACGCTTCGAAACCTGGAGCTCGATGAGATGCAGGCGCGTCTCGTCGGCGACTCCACGCACGACGACGAGCTGAGTCGCCGTTTGGCCGAAGACGATGCCCGAGCGCGCATTGAACAGCTGAGAGCCGAAATCGAGCGCGAGATTCGAGAACGTCTCGTTGAGGATCGCGGCGCCGCGGCGCTCGCGAAGTCGGTGCGAAAGCCTTTGCCCGAGGACCTCGACGTCATGCACGCGAATCGTGAAGAGATGGCCCAGTTGGAGCGCGCCCTTCGCCCGCTCAGTCGAAAGCTTGCGGTGCGACTGGCCCGCAAACGACGCCGACGTCGTCGCGGGCCGGTGGATCTGCGCCATACCGTACGCCGCAGTCTCTCCACCGGAGGTGTACCGCTCGACCTTCGCTTCAAGCCGCCGCGACCCGCGAAGCCAGAGATCTTCGTCATCGCTGACGTGTCGGGCTCGGTGGCTTCGTTTGCCCGCTTCACGCTGCACTTGGTGCACGCCATCTCTTCGCAGTTCTCGAAGGTGCGCAGCTTCGTCTTCGTCGATGGTTTGGACGAAGTGACACACCTCTTCGAGGGGGTCGAGGATCCGGCCGACGCGGTAGCGAGGATCAACGCCGAAGCCGACGTGATTGCCTTCGATGGTCACTCCGATTACGGACGCGCTCTCATGATCTTTCACGACCGCTACGCGCGTTCTCTGACAAAACGTTCGACGGTCTTGATTCTGGGTGACGCGCGCAATAACTATCACCAAGCCCACGCGGAAGTCCTGGCGGATCTGCACGTGCGCGCGAAGGCCGTCTACTGGCTGAATCCCGAGCCCACCAGTTACTGGAATAGCGGTGACTCGGTCGTAGCGCAGTACGCGCCGTACTGTGATCGCGTCATCGAGTGTCGAACATTGCGTCAGCTCGAGGCGTTCGTCGGAGAACTCGCGTGAGCCTCGCTGAAAGGCTGCCACCCGAGGGGTTTCGCCAACGTGGACCACTACCCATCGGCACGCGTCTCGTTCTTATCCGTCACGGCGAGTGTGTGGCGAACGAAAAGGGACTCGCGGGCGGGCCACTAGGAGACGGCGGGCTGACCGATCTCGGGCGAGCACAGTCGGGAGCGCTCGCGCATCGACTCGCGGTCACCGGAGAGTTGCGCGCGGCGAAGGCGTTCTACACTTCGACGTTGCCGCGCGCTATTGAAACCGGCGAGATCGTGTTTCCGGCGATCAATCCGGATCTGGTCCCTCAGCGCGACGAGGATCTCGGAGAGTTGCGCGTCGGTGTGGCCGACGGACTCACCTGGGCGGAGATTGAAGAGCGCTTTCAACTACCGAATTGGGAAGCGGATCCCGGACAGCGCAACGTGCCTGGAGGAGAGTCGCTCCTCGAGTTCTACGCGCGCTGTGTCGGAGCGATCGAGAGGGTGGTGCAGCGTCATCCTGGTGAGTTAGTTGTCCTCGTCGTGCACGGCGGCTTCATCGAGCAGGCCATGAAGCTCTACCAGGGACTTGACGGTTCGGCGCGTCTACGCCCCCGCATTGAAAACTGCTCGATGACTGAGATCGAGTTCCACGACGGCGCCAAGCGCCTCCTTCGTTACAACGACTTGTCACCGATCGGCGTCGCGTAGCGCTGCAGGTACTCGGCCACGTGAAAGGCCATGTCGAGACTTTGGGTCGCGTTGAGACGCGGATCGCAGATCGAGGTGTAGTTGACGTCGAGGTCCGTCTCGTTGAGTCGTGAACCACCACCGAGGCACTCGGTGACGTCGTCACCGGTGAGTTCGACGTGCAGGCCACCGGGCCAGGTGCCCAGTGCCTGGTGCAAAAGGAAAAACTGTGAGGTCTCGGACAGCACGTCGTCGAAGTGGCGGGTCTTTTGACCGCCCGACGCGACGAAGGTGTTGCCGTGCATGGGGTCACACGTCCACAGTTCGCGACGCCCGTCGTCGCGCAGCGCTTCGACCAGAGGTGGTAGTAGTTCACTGATGCGCTCGTGACCCATGCGAGAAATCAAGGTCAGTCGTCCGGGAACGTTGTCAGGATTTAGTACCTCGACCAGTTGACGCAGTTCGTCGACGCCCATGGAAGGCCCCACCTTGAGGCCGAGCGGATTCGATACCCCGCGTAGGAAGTTGACGTGCGCTCCATTCAGCTGGCGAGTGCGATCACCAATCCAGAGCAAGTGCGCGGAGCAGTCGTACCAGTCACCAGTCAACGAGTCGCGCCGCGTGAGCGCCTGCTCGTAGTTGAGGATCAGGGCTTCGTGGCTGGTGTAGAAGTCAACGGCTTGCAGGGCGCTGTCGTCGTGCAGGTCGATGCCGCAGGCCTTCATGAACTGCAGCGCTCGCTCGATCTCGTCAGCGATGACTTCGTAGCGTTTGCCCTCGAGGGAGTTCGCAACGAATTCCTGATTCCACGCGTGCACTCGCGAGAGCGCGGCGAAACCGCCGGTCGTGAATGCGCGCAAGAGATTGAGTGTGGAGACGCTCTGGTGGTACGCAGCGAGGAGGCGATCGGGGTCGGGGCGCCTGGCCTCGGCCGTGAACTCTTCAGAGTTGATGATGTGACCGCGGAACGCCTCGTAACGCTCCCCGTTTCGCTCTTCGAACTCGTCGGAGCGGGGCTTGGCGAACTGCCCGGCGATGCGCCCGACTTTGATCACTGGCACGCCCGACGCGTACGTGAGGGCGACAGCCATCTGCAAGATGACTTTCAGCTTGTCGCGAATGGCGTCGGCCGAACTCTCGTGGAACGACTCCGCGCAGTCGCCCGCTTGAAGGAGAAAGGCCTTCCCATTGGCCACTTGGGCCAGCTGCTCCTGGAGCCGGCGAGCTTCACCGGCGAAGACGAGGGGAGGTTTCGTCGCCAGTTGCGCTTCGACGCTCTCGAGATGCGCGACGTCGGGCCAGACGGGACTCTGCGCGACGGGGTAGTCGCGCCACGAACGTGGCGTCCACTCGACTGGCGGCGTTTCCATCAACTAAGCGTAGGGGCTCCGGCGACGACTAATCAATCGCGCTTAGTATTCGCCCGTGAATGATCGGCGTCTCGGTCTCTTCGGAGGCACTTTTGATCCGCCGCACCTCGGCCACGTCGCTGCATTGAATGCAGCGTCGACCAGCGGTCACTTTGAGAAAATAATCGTCACCGTGGCCGGCGATCCGTATCTGAAGAGTCCCGAAGTGCACTCGGCCGATCTTCGTCTCGCCATGGCACACGTCGCGTTCGATGACATTCCTCTTGTTGAAGTGTCCGATATGGAAATTCGTCGCTCGGGTCCGAGCTACACGATCGACACCGTTCGTGAACTTTTCGTGAACGGCCAGAGACTTGACCTGATCGTGGGTGCCGATCTCGCGTCGCACCTCAACGAGTGGCACGAAGCGAACGAGTTGCGCGAACTCGTTGACATTGCTGTCGTGCCGCGACCCGGCTCGTCGGCGCAGCTTCCGGACGGTTGGCGCGGTTACGAGTTCACTATGCATCCGGTCGATCTTTCGAGTACTTTCATAAGAAGCATGGGCACCAGTAATGAGAATCTCAAGAACTTCCTGCCGACGGGCGTTATTCCGCTCTTCGTGAGTGCCGAAGGCTAAAGTCGAGGCAATGGCAGTTCGCTTATTCGACCTGACGGAACCGCAGTCGACTCGGCTGGAGCTCCTCGAGGCGGCGCCGCGACGTCAACATCTACGGCGCACGAAACAGCGATACGCCCTCCTCGGCGTGGCCGCGCTCGCCGTTCCCTTCTTTGCCGCACTCGTCGTACTTGGGGTGGCCCACTGAGTGACACTGTGACGAGCGGCGAGATCTCTCGCGGCACGTATTCGACCTACGTAACGACCTTGCTGAACGCGGCAGTCGTGGCCACCGAAGAGAAGCTCGGTCTCGACACAGTGATTTTGGATCTGCGCGAACTGGTCGATTCCTTCGACGCACTCGTCGTGACGTCGGGAAGAAATGACCGGCAGGTTCGCGCTATCGCGCAAGAGATCGAGCGACTCATCGACATGGCGCTCGGCGTCAAACCAATTCACGTCGAAGGACTGGTCGCGGCCGAGTGGGTGGCGATGGACTATGGCGACGTCATTGTGCACGTGTTTGATGAAGCGGCGCGCGAGTACTACGACCTCGAACATCTCTGGAGCGCCGCTCCGGCGCTACGTCCCCAGCCCGCGCGCTAGCCGTTCAGCAGGCTCTGGAAGTCTTCCGGCGTCGCCAGCGTCGCGTGTTTACCGTTCGGCAACAGCAGACTCTGTGTGACGCCGGCGACGCGAATCTCTACTCCGCGAATCGGCGTTCCGCGGGTTGCGCCGACGACGTTGGCCGTTAACACGAGCTGACCGACCGCGAGCAACTGCTGTTTCCTCGGCAAATGACTGAGCGGCGTCGCGAAGTTCAAGTAGGCGGTCACCCCGTGCACTTCGGCAGAGACGACGACGAGGGACTTGGGCAACGCCGAGCTGTATCCCACTAACTTTTCGATGCGGGTCGGACCGAGAAGAAGTTGCTCGATTACCGTTGCGAGCGCCGGCGGCTTCGGGACGATGCGGCTCGAAGGGGCGAGCTGGCCTGATGCGTCGACGATGTACACAGTTTGAGTCACGAAGCGCACGCGAACGCCGTTGGTATCGGGAATGGTCTTATTGAGGAGCCCGAATTGCACGTCTTTCGGCGCGATGCGAACGGGCGCGGCATTGGGCGCCACGAGTGTGCAGCCCGACAGCGCGAGCGCTCCGACTAGGGCGAGGAGGATGACGCGACCTTTCACAGTGCCGCCTCCTCGCTGTACGGCAGGAGAATTTGAAAGCGCGCGCCGCCAGACGGACTCTCGAGAACGCGAATGGTGCCGCCGAAGGCCTTGACGTGGTCACGAACGAGAGCGAGCCCGAGCCCTGTGCCGCGCGCGATTCCCCGGTCGTGTGCGGCGCGCCCTCGAAAGAATCGTTCGAAGACGGCCTCGCGCTCTTCCACCGGTACTCCGGCGCCCCCGTCGTCAACGTTGATCGCCAGCTGGTCACCATCGAGTTCGATGCGCACGCCCGTCGCGCCGCCCGCGTAGTAGTGCGCGTTATCGATCAAGTTCGCCATGACGCGCTCAAATCGGCGGCGGTCCACGGAGATGACCGGTGAGCGAACGTCATCGGCTACTTCCACTGGCGGCTCGGCCAGTCCGTGTCGACGAGCGGCCGAGCGAACGGACTGGCGAACAAGTTCCACTGCGGAAACTGTCTCAATGACGAGCGGCACCGCGCCGGCGTCGCTGCGGGCCATCTCCAAAAGGTCTTCCACCAACGACTGAAAGATCGACAGGTCCGCCGTCAAAAGGTCGAGACTCTCCTGACCGGCGGGTGAGAGCTCCGCGCGGTGCTGTTGGAGGACCGAGGCGGTCGTCGCGAGGGTCGTCAAGGGCGAGCGCAACTCGTGGCTGACGTCGCTCGCGAAGCGAGCGTCACGCTCGAGGCGCTCAACGAGTTGGCTCACCATCTCGTTGAATGACTCGGTCAGTTGTTGAACTTCGCGGTCTGCGCGAGTGACCTGGAGGCGGGTGGAGAGGTTGCCTTCGGCGATGGCCCCGGCGGCCAGGGAGACACGCTCGAGGGGTCGAACGGTTCTACGTGCCACCCAGAGACCGCCGGCGACGCCGATCAGTGACGTGACGAGAGCGCCGAGCAGCAGGTTATGCAGCATCGTCGTGAGGGAGTTCTCGAGCGAGTTCATCGGGAATATCTCGAAGAACTGTGTCTCCACGGCCGGAATCGGTATGCCGACCACGAACATGATCCGCCCGTCGATGCTCACGATCTGACCGGTGGCCTCGCCGTTCTTTACGAGGGTGACGGTCGTATCCGGCACGTCCTTGGTCGAGGCGCCCCGGCTTCTGGACAACCACTCGCCGAATGTCTGAACGAGGACGTTCGAGCCCGTGGCCTTTTGGATGGAGTTCAGAATGTTGGCGAGATTCGGCGGCGAGGTGTAGAGCGTGTAGCGCACGAGATCGGCGTTCTCGTAGCTCTCGTGCAAATCAGTGTGCTGAAGATCGTTGACCAGCTCGTGATGCACGCCTTCGTAAGTCAGCGCCGCGAACACTCCCGAAAGGATCATGGCTCCGAGGCCAAAGGTGATGAGGAGTCGGAACCGCAGACTCCGCTGACGCATTAGATGACCAGCTTGTAGCCCGTTCCTCGAACCGTTACGAGGTAGGTGGGACTGGCCGGATCGGGCTCGATCTTCATGCGCAGACGTCGAATATGAACGTCCACCAGGCGCGAGTCGCCGAAATAGTCATATCCCCATACGTGTTCGAGCAAGTCCTCGCGCGACAGCACTCGTCCGTTCGCCGCGGCCAGATCCGTGAGAAGGCGAAACTCAGTCGACGTGAGATGGAGTTCAGCTCCGTCCTGGTGGCGCACCACTCCTTCATTCGGAATGACCCGTAGCTCGCCCAGCTGGAAGGCGTTAGTGCTCTTGTCGGGGCGACGACGCAGGTGGGCGCGCACTCGCGCGAGGAGCTCCTCGGGGACGAAGGGCTTGGTCACGTAGTCGTCGGCGCCCGATTCGAGGCCTAGCACGACGTCGGCCGTCTCGTCGCGAGCCGAGACGATGACGATCGGCACGTCACTCGTGGCGCGCAGCGCCTCGCAGGTCTGAAATCCCGTCATGCCAGGAAGCATGACGTCCACAATCGCCACGTCAGAGGTCATGCGCGTGAAGAGAGCCACCCCGACCTCGCCGGTCGGGGCGTCGTCCACGCTGAAACCTTCGCCCTCGAACATGAGTCGAAGCGCGGTGCGAATGTGGTCGTCGTCTTCCACAATCAAAATACGAGGCATCCCAACTCCTTTGGAATCTCCCAAAGACTACAGAACCGGGCTCCGTGCGCCGAAGATCACTAGCCTTGATGCGTGTCGGCTCTTCCTGATGGCGAGCGGGCCACGTCGCGGTGGTACCTCGAGAACTACAGCGATACCTTGCGCGCCGCGGACCGTTCTCCCGCCACCCAGCGGGCCTATATGAGCGACGCGAGCGCGTTCGTGAGTTGGGCCGAGGAGCGCTCGACGAACGACCCCGCGTCGATCACCAAAAAGGATCTACGTGAGTACTTGGTCTTTATGACCAACCGAGGCGACGAACGCAGTTCCGTCCTTCGCCGTCGCGCGTCGCTGCGCAGTTATTTCTCCTGGTTGGTGGAGCGGGGACATCTGGACTCCGATCCGGCGGCTCGTCTGCTCGCGCCCAAGGCCTCGCACCATCTGCCCAAGATCGTGGTGCGCGAGCAACTGGACAATCTCCTAGACGATGACTGGGGCGAAGACGAGTGGGCCGTTCTCGACCGCGCGGTCTGCGAGGTGCTCTACGGCGCGGGGCTGCGTGTCTCGGAGCTCTGCGGCCTTGACCTGATGAGTGTCGACTTCTCGAGCGGGCTCGTGCGTGTGCTGGGTAAGGGCCGCAAGGAGCGCATGGTGCCGCTGCACCGTAAGGGTCTCGAAGCCGTCAAACTCTGGATCGACGACGCGCGCGATGACGTTCTGCGCGACGACTCGCCACGCGAAGCCCTGTTTTTGAACCGCCGGGCCCGCCGCCTCGGCCCGCGCGACGTCCGACGAATTCTGGAACATCGCGTCGAGCACGGGCACGTACACCCTCACGCGTTGCGCCACACCTACGCCACGCACCTCGTCGAAGGGGGAGCGGACCTTCGCGTCGTGCAGGAGCTCCTCGGTCACGAGAGCTTGACGACGACCCAGATCTACACCCACGTCTCGAAGTCGCGCCTGCAAAAGGTGCACCACGACACGCACCCGCGGGGCTAGAAGCCGCCAACGGGTAACATGGTCAGGCTCTCTCAGAGTGGGTGAGCAGTGAGTTGTCCTCGTGGTTTCGTACGGTCGCCGTTCGCGGTGCTCCACGGGGTTGAAGCAACCATACGGAAGGAAACTAGATCGTGGCACTTGTCACCCTGCAGGAACTATTGGACTCTGGCGTGCACTTCGGGCACCAGACCCGTCGTTGGAACCCCAAAATGCGTCGTTTCATCTTGGGCGAACGCAACGGCATCTATCTGATCGACCTGCGCAAAACTCTCGCCGGGATCGAGTCGAGCTACGCCTACGTGCGTGACCTCGTCGCCGAGGGTGGGATCATCCTCTTCGTTGGCACGAAGAAGCAGACCCAAGGTCCCATCGAGGACTACGCCAAGGCCTGCGGCATGCCGTTCGTGAACCAGCGGTGGCTGGGCGGGATGCTGACAAACTTCACGACCGTCGCCGGTCGCGTGAAGCGCCTCATCGAACTTCGCGCCATGGAGCGCGCCGGAGACTTCAACAACATGCCTAAGCGCGAAGCCCTGCGTCACAGTCGCGAGCTCGAGAAGCTCGACCGCAACTTGAGCGGTATTGCGAACCTCGACCGGGTGCCCGACGCCATCTTCGTGATTGACACGAAGAAAGAGCACATCGCCGTCACCGAAGCGCGCAAGCTCGGTCTGCCGGTCGTGGCAGTCGTGGACACGAACTGTGACCCCGACGTCATTGACTACGTCATTCCGGGAAACGACGACGCCATTCGCGCCGGTGCCTTGCTCTGTCGTTTGATCGCGGACGCCGTGACCGAAGGACGCTTTATCCGCCAGAACCGCCCCGCGGTGACGGTGACCCCGTCGGCTACGGCCGTCGGCGCGTAACACACAGCTACTCAAGAGGAGAACCCAAGGTGACAACCACCGCGAAAGACGTACAGAATCTGCGACAGGCCACGGGCGTGGGCATGATGGACGCGAAGAGAGCTCTCGAAGAGTCCGACGGCGACATCGAAGCCGCCATCCGGTTACTGCGCATCCAAGGCCTCGCCTCGGCCGAGAAGCGCTCGAGCCGCGAAGCGAGCGAGGGAGCCGTCGCCGTGGTGCGCGACGGCAATGTCGCGGCCATCGTCGAACTGCGTTGTGAGACAGACTTCGTCGCCAAGTCCCAAGAGTTTGTGGCGCTAGCCGACGAGATCGCCGCCGCCGTCGTTGCCGACGGCGACCAGTCCGTCGTGCACTTCAAAGAGAACATCGAGGTCATGCTCACGACGCTGAAAGAGAACATCTCGATCGGCCGCGTGTATCGGCTCGAGGCCGGTCCCGATGAAGTCATCGACACCTACCAGCACATTCAAGCGAATCGCGGCGTGAACGCCGTCATCGTCGTCGTCAAGGGTGCCAGTGAAGAAGTGGCCCACGACCTGACGCTGCACATCGCGTTCGCGAAGCCCGAGTACCTCAGTCGCGCCGACGTGCCCGAAGCTGCAGTCGAGGCCGAGCGAAAGACCATCGAAGAGATCACTCGCAACGAAGGCAAGCCCGAGGCGGCGATCCCCAAGATCCTCGAAGGTCGACTCAATGGTTGGTACAAGGACCGGGTTCTGTTGGACCAGCCCTACGTACAGGACGATAAAGAAACGGTGGCACAGTTCTTGAAGGGTGCGACGATCAGCGCGTACGCTCAAGTAGTCATCGGGGGATAGGACATCGTCGTGCGT
>JBAQZL010000015.1:0-4020 GCA_049790955.1 Acidimicrobiales bacterium | reverse complement strand
GCACAGCAGCGACCGTGGCACGACCGACGCTCTCGTCGATGAGGGCGGGTCCTCGGCGACGAGGCGCAAGAACGCGTTGACGTGATCCGCAGTGATGACGATCGCGCCGAGATGGATCTCGAGTCCAGGTTCTAGGTCCTCGAACCGATACTGCGTCATCGCTCGATCCACGTCAATCGTCCACCTCACTTGGAAGGTTCAGCTTCGTTCGCGCAAGTTCGCGCAACTCTTCGAACCGGATCTTTGTCCCGTTCGTCCCACTGGTTGTCGGAAACTTCTGGACTTGGAAGATGCGCGCGGGCACTTTGTACGAGGCGATCCGATCGCGGGCTCGGGTCAAGATCGCGTCTTCATCAATCGATTCGTCGGCCCGCGCGCGGGCAAAAGCGAAGGCCCTCATTCCTTCGCCCGTGTCGACGCCTACCACGTGCACCTCGTCGATGGCCGGCTCGGCGGACAGGAAGTCTTCGATTTCACCGGGCTCGACCAAGAATCCGCGAAGCCGCAACGCCTCACGGGCTCGGCATTGGTAGACGAACCCGCCCTGCGCGAGATACCCGAGGTCTCCGGTTTTGAACCACCCGTCGTCGGTGAATGAGAGCTCGTTGGCGCGGGCGTTGTTCAGATAGCCGGGGCTGACGTTGTAACCGCGAAACTGCAGTTCCCCCGACTCTCCTTCGGCAACTGGTCGGTTGGTATCTAGATCACAGACTCGGACCCCAATGCCGGGATCCACGACGCGCCCACCCCCCAGTCCGCGGAGCTCGACGTCAGCGCTCGTGGGCCACAGCGCGCAGAGCGCAAAGAGCTCCGAGGAGCCATAGACCCCGGAGATCTTGGTGCCCCAACGCTCGTCAGCCTCGGCGACCACCTCTTTGGCTCGGCCGGCAAAGTTGGCGATCACCCCACGTCGCAGTCGTGGAAGACCCGTGTCGTGCGGGACCAGGGCGAAGATTGCCCCGAGCATTTCGTCACCGCCCACGATGTGCGTGACGGGAGCCTCTTGCAGATGGCGGGCGGCGAGCTCCGCGTCGAAGGTTTCGACCAAGAGCGCCGAGCCACCCCCAATCAACAGGGCCATGAGCGCGCTGAATCCAAACACGCCGCATAACGGCAGGACTGCGAGCATCTCATCTCCGGGGCGAACGTCAAGCGCCACGGCTCCCGCGTGGGCGTGGCGGAGGATCGAGCGTTGATCGTGCGACGCGACCTTGGGTGCGGAGGTCGAGCCCGACGTGGTGAAGAGATTGGACGTCGCTCCAGCACGCCCTGTCGCGTCAGCCAGCGATCCACGCGTCAACAACTCATCGAACGTGAGAGTCGCCGCCTCGATCGATCGGGATTCATCGGGGATGGCGCCAAGAAAGATTAAGCGTGGCGCGTGGAACGCGGGGTTGCTCTCGCGCACTTGGCCGAGGGCCGACTCGAGTGTTCCAACAAAGTCGATGGCGAGAAAGCTGTCGGGTAGCACGATAGCCGAGACCGTGACGGTCGTGAGCAGGTGCGAGATCTCGTGAGACCGGTACCGAGTGTTGAGTCCCAAGAGCGCAACGCCGAGCGCGGCGCAGGCGAACTCGGTGATGAGCCACTCGACGCGGTTGGGTATCCACGCGGCTACCGTGTCGCCGGTGGCGACGCCAATGGTCTGGAGGCCCTTGGCGAGACGACGGCTACTCAGTTCGAGCTCCGCGAGCGTCACGGTCACTATCTCGCTTCCCTGCCGACCGCGTGCAACGACTCGCCCGGGGTCGTTCGCGGCGGCGGCCGCGAGCCAGCCGAGCAGTCCTTCGTCGCCATCGATCAAGGCCTGTATGTCGAGCGATGGTGTTCGAGTCATGAGTCGAGTCGCTCAATGATCATCGCTTGACCCTGGCCCCCGCCGACGCACAGCGTGACGAGGCCGAATCGACCGTCCCCCTGCTCTAGGCCGTTAATGGCGGAAGTGACCAGGCGCGCGCCGGACATGCCGAATGGATGGCCCAACGCGATGGCGCCGCCATCGGGATTGAGCCGTTCGTCCGCCGGGTCGAGACCGATCTGACGGGCGACAGCGACGACTTGGGACGCGAACGCTTCGTTGATTTCGATCACGTCCATGTCGCGAAGCGTCAAGCTCGCGGCGTCGAGGGCGCGAGCAACCGCTTCAATCGGGCCGACACCCATGAACGCGGGATCCACCGCGGCAACTCCCGAGGCGATGATGCGTGCCCTCGGGCAAAGACCGAGGTTGCGAGCGAGATCTCGCTGCATGAGGAGAACCGCGACAGCGCCGTCGTTCAGCGCGCAGGAGTTCCCCGCAGTGACGCGACCGCCGAGGTCGGGCAGCAGGGCGGGAAGGGCTTCTAAGACTTCCAGCGTGGTGTCGGGTCTCGGACCCTCGTCGGCGCTCAACCACGTCCCGTCTGTAAGCGGCACGGGGATGAGTTGGCGTTCTAGTCGGCCCTCACGCTGCGCGCGGGCTGCTCGCTGCTGGCTTTGCAGCGCGAAGCTGTCCATTGCAGATCGCGAGACTTCGTAACGCGTCGCCACGTTTTCGGCCGTCTCCAGCATCGAGAGGTAGATGTCGGCGATCGTTTCGCCGGGCTGCGTCGGGTCAAGTCGAGCATTGTTCTCGGCAAGATGTCGGTCGCGCCCGACCCGAGAACACGATTCGACACCGACAACCGCGTAGGCCTGTCCTTCCCCCATCACCAGGGCGTGCTGAGCAGTCCGGATCGCTTGCAACGAAGAGGCGCACAGCCTCGTGATGGTGAATCCGGGCGTGTCGTGCGTCGTCCGCGCTAGGAGGGCGATCGTGCGCGCAACGTTGTATCCCTGCTCTCCCCAGGGGAAGCCAACGCCCGCGACAACCTCCGCCAGATGCTCCTCCGTCTCGGCGCCGACTCGATCGAGCAGGGTGCGCAGGATGAACGCGCCGAGGTCGTCGGGGCGCGTCTCGGTGAGACTTCCCTTCTTCGCCCGTCCAATGGGTGTGCGAAGTGCCTCGACGATCACGGCATCGCCCGGTGCGCTCAGCGTCATCGCGTGAGACGCTCGCTGGGCGCGTACGCGTGTCGGGGCACGGGCTGGACGCGACGACGGGCGCGGGTCAAGAACTCACCGCCGCCATTCGGCGCCTCGAGATCGTGACATCGACTAATCGACTTGGAGGAGGCGCTGGGTGAACTTCCACTCGCCTCCAACCTTTCGAAGCTCGTCGTCGTACACCGCGAACATTGCGACCGAATGATTATTGTCTCGATCGAGCAACTGGAGATAGCACGACATCGTGGCACGATCGCCGTCAACATGTATGTCGTAATTGGTGGTGATGTGACGCCCCTTGAACGTCGTCGAGAATTCGTTGATGAGCTCGCGTAGCTCGTCGTGACCGCGGTAGGAGCGCTCAGCGTTCGAACGATTAAAGTACGCGTCTTCAGTGAAGCACTCGATCCATCCTTCAACGTCCATATCATCGAACGCAATGTTGTAGCGCGAAACTAATTGCTGTATCGCCTCAAAGTCATTCATGGGTTCCTCTCTGTGCGGTGACATCAGTCGCTACGCCTCTTTAGCAGGCCCGCGAGCCAACCAGCCAGGAGTTCGGGGAAGTCCGCAAGCTCTTCCATCGGATAGTGCCCGATCCCTTCGAGCACGATAAATTCGCCGTTCACGACGGCGGTGGCGACTTCGCGACAGTCCTCGATACGCACCCAGAAGTCGTCGCTGCCCGCAACGACGAGGAGCGGGCAGCGAACTTGTGCCAGGCCATCGGTGACGTCGTGCGTCGACCAGCCGATCAAGTCAGAGGTGGTGATCACCGAGTCCTCACGGCGATGCATCGTGGCAATGGACTCGGCCCTCGCCTCGGGCACCGTAACGCCCACCGAGGCGAGCGACCCATAAAACGTCCGTTGCCCCTGGGAAGGGGACGCCGAATCATTCATCGAACGACGGAGACCGGACACCGAAAGGGCCCGATTGCGAGCATCTGCCTCCATGACGATCGCGCCACCAAGCTCGTCGCCGTGGTGGACGCAG
>JBAQZL010000014.1:0-45750 GCA_049790955.1 Acidimicrobiales bacterium | reverse complement strand
CCTACTTTGACGGTGTTCGCCGATTAACAAGTTCAAAGTTGGATACATAGCAATCCCGTAAGTTCCAAGTCGGTCTTCTAAAAACTGCCCGGGCGGTGGCCGACGGCGTGTCGATCCAACATTTCTGAGGTTCCGAGGCCGCCCTATGGGCCCAATGAAATCCCAACGGAATCACACAAAATGGGCTGTAATAGCCCTATGGAGATCCAACGGAATCACAAGGACTTGACAACAACCCCATTTTCTGGGAGAGTCACTAGGGCAAGGGCTAGTTCAAAGGATACGGCTTTGAAAAATTCCCTTGCGGGCTCAAAGTGAGAAGCGGGATGTATACCAACTCATCGAGCGAGTTACCCCCCTTCCGACTTTCTATAATCGTGCCCTCGTATAACGAGCGTTTCACGATCCTCAGGGTGCTAGACCAGTTGCTGTCCATGGACATTCCTGGTAAGGAACTGGAAATTATCGTCGTCAACGATGGGTCGACGGATGGGTCGCGCGAGTTGCTGGAGTCTTTCGAAGACTCTCGCCTCGTTCAGATTCATCACTCCAGGAATCGCGGAAAGGGCGCCGCCGTTCGCACGGGTATCGCTTCGGCCAACGGCTCGCACGTGCTCATCTTTGATGCCGACCACGAGTATGACGTGGAGGACATCCCGCGACTCATTACGCCGATTCTCTCCGGGCGAGCAGAGGTCGTCTACGGCAACCGGATGTCAGGCTTCGGGACGGTACACCCCTCGCTGTGGCACGCCATAGGCAATAAATCGATGACGCTTTTGGCAAACCTGCTCTTCGGCTCCGCAATTTCGGACCTTCACACGTGTCTCAAACTGGTCCCGATGCCACTGCTGAACAGCTTCAACCTTGACGAAGGCGGTTTTGGGTTGGACACCGAAATCAGCGCCGAAGTACTTCGCGCAGGGTTCCGACCCTTCCAGGTTCCGATCAGTTACGTCGGTCGAAGCAAGGAAGAGGGCAAGAAGATTCGCCTCAGCGATGCTCTTCGATGCGTGTACGTACTCATGAAGGTTCGGTCTCGACCCGTCACTCCTTATGGCAAGCGAGACAAGACTCTGACGCCACAAGTTCAGGTAGCACCGGGCTGAGTCTTCGAAGGTAATCGCATCGCCACGTCAATCTCGTGCGTGCGGCGAGTCATCACGCATGAGATTTAAGGATGAGATCGCGTTCGCAAATGCTGAGCGCCCCTTAGCGCCAGTGACGCGTGTGCCGACCCATCATCATCACATCGCGCCGATAACCTGAATCGGTGAAACGTCTCAGAGTTGCCGTCGTTACTGACGCGCTCTACCCCTGGCATAAGGGCGGGAAAGAAATCCGCTATCTGCATCTCGTCAGGGGACTTTCCGAGCAGAATGCGGATGTCGTTGTCTATTCAATGAAGTGGTGGGAGAACACTCCCGAGGTTGTCTCGACGCCCTCGGGATCGCTAACTTACGTGGCCATCTGTCCCCGTCTACCGATGTATCGAGGAGCGAGACGGTCCATTACCCAAGCCGTCATCTTCGCACTGTCGACTCTCCGCTTGCTCACCCGCAAGTTCGACGTCATAGAAGCCGATCACATGCCCTACATGCAGCTGGTGCCACTACGCATCGTCGCCTGGATCAAGCGGGCCCCGCTCGTCATCACGTGGCACGAAGTGTGGGGGGAGGAAGGTTGGCGCTCGTACCTTGGACGCCTCGGCGTCGCGGGAGCTTTCGTCGAGCGAGTCTGTATTCGACTGCCCGATGAGATCGTCGCTGTATCCCCGGGCACCGAATCGAAGCTGGTGGCAATGGGCGCACGGCAAGACCACGTTCGCGTGATCCTTAGCCCCCTCGATTTCGACGGGCTGTTCTCCACCGAAGCCGATCCTGCGTCACCCGAACTTCTATTCGTGGGTCGGCTCATCGCTCACAAGCACGCGGATTTAGCAATCGACGCTACGCAGCTCCTCGCGGAGCGCGGTCACGACGTCCGCTTAGGAATCGTCGGAGTGGGCCCCGAAGAGTCGCGACTGCGGGCTCGGGCAGTCGACTTAGGAATCGATGCTCGGGTGACGTTCTATTCCACGATCGAGTCGCAGCAGGACCTGTGGTCTTTGATACGAGGGAGCCGCGTGATGTTGGCGCCATCCGTTCGTGAAGGATTCGGTCTTATCGTCGCGGAATCTTTGGCGCTTGGAACACCCGTCGTGTGCGCTCTTCATCCAGATAACGAGTCGTCGTATTTAGTCGGACCTCTCACCGGATCGTTGATTGAGCCGTTCAGCGCTGAGGCGCTCGCGGACGCAGCTGAGTACTGGCTGAACGACAAGTCATCGCACGCTGATCGAGTGGCCGCGTTTATGGCCGAGCACGCCGAACTCACGGAGAGCTCGATGTCCGCCTCGTACGAGGAGATTCTGAGGAGTGTGACGTGACCGCACACCGAGACCGCGAAAAGCGATCAGAGCGAACGGGTCTCGACAGACTCCTGACTCGCTAACTCCACATTTGACGGATGATCGACAGCACATTTCTGCGACCAACGTGCCAGGCGAGAATCGTGCACGACACGGCGCAGTAGCACGCCTGACCGACAAACCATCCAATCCCGAGCGCGCCGAGGCCGTGCTGGACGGCGATGACCAGGCTCACTAATACGAACGCCGATCCCACCACGTTGGCCGTGACGTACGAGGAGACATATTTACGCGCGAGTAGAACGATGTCGCTGATGTAGTTCAGACAAAAGAAGACACTTGATGCGGCGCCCCACCTGAGGAGGTCTCGTCCATTGACCGAGTAGCCGTAGCCAAACAACTCCAGTACGCGCGGGGCGATCGCAATCACCACCACCGCGATCGGGAGCGTGACAAGGTAGACCGCCTTCAGCGCTTTTCGAACCGGCACAATGAACTCTTCGGGATGCGCCGCGATCTCGGCGAAGAGCGACTGAGCCGTCGTCGCCGGAATTGCGTTCAGAAATCCGATGATCGTCACCGGGATTGCGGCGTAGGCCGCATCCGCCGCTCCGAGCCGGGCGAGGACTATCACCGGCAGTAGAGCAACAGGGATAATGGACACCAACACTGAGATTTGGCTTCCGGCCGCGAAGCGTGCGTGCGCTCGCACGAGACTTACTCCGAGGGACCGCACCGTTCTGGGCTGACGTCTGAGGCGCCAGCGGGCAAGCCCCAGATCTATGACGGCCGCGGATCCCGTATAGATCACCGCCACACCCAGGTAACCCGCGGTTCCCGTACCGGCAAGCAGACCCAACGCGATAAATCGAATGGCGAGCGCGGTGAAGTCCTTTCCCACACTCCAGGACACTTCCTGACGAGCCAACATCGATGCGTCGATGATCGTTGCCACGATGGTTCCAACCACGAGAAGCATCGTCAACGTCACCGCGAAAGGAACACTGATGCCGAGTTTGTTGAGCGGCACCCCAACGTGACCGGGAATGAGCCACAAGATACCGAGAAGAACGACGCCGACTGTGACAGATACGGTTAGAGCTCCGCGCGCCAAGAGTGCTTGGTCCGGCTCTTTAGCCAAGTAGCCCACGATCATTGATGGCATCCCGAGCAGAGCGATCGTTTGAAGGAGCCCGGTCCCACCGAAAATGGCGGAGACGACGCCGATCGAATGAGGTTGCCACACGTGGGTTGCGATCAACAGGAAAAGACCACCGAACGCCCCGAGGAGAAGTCCATCCCCGACCAACAGGAACGACGTTCGATAGAGGCGATCTCGTCGAAGCGAAACGACCAACTCTCGTACCGTCGACCATCGGTATCTGGTCACGAACTGCCTCTCGCTACTCGCCTCGCGTGCGTTGAGGAGAACGTATCTGGCCGCGGCGCCCGGGCTGCTACGTGACACGTCACGTCGAGGCGGGACAGTACTTTCTTCACACGCGTCCCTGACCTTCCTATTCATGCGCAGCGGGCTTTATGGAGACTAAATCCTAAGTCTTCTCGAAGTCGCCTCACCCCGTGCGCGTTACTGGCGATGAGTGTTCACCTTTTAAACCGTCGATTCGACCATGGCTTCTAACGGCCGGTATATTTAGGTCACGCGTATCGGGAAGAGGGCCACATGTATCTCCTAGCCCTGTCGGCTGATGGCTAGCAATCCGATCTCAGATTCTTCAGAGGACGACCCGATCCGTTCGGACGAAAACACTGGCGCGACGCACGACCGTGAGAATCCACCACGAGTTTCGCTCGTCATCGTCAACAAAGACGAACGCCTTTTGAGCGACACACTCGATGCGCTGAGTCCATTTGTGGGTCACCAGTTGCACGATGTTTTGGTGGTCGATGCCTCCAAGGGGGCGCTCGACGACATCCGCGAGTCCCACGAATGGGCACGCTGGATTGACTACGAGCAACCTGATGGCGTGGGAATCACCATTGCTCATCAACGAAACGTCGGTGTACGCGAGGCCGACGGCGACGTCATCGTCTTCACCGACTCGGGATGCCTGCCCGAGGAAGATTGGCTCGACAAGCTGCTCGCCCCGATTCTGGATGAGGGCGAATCGGTGTCGTGCGGTCCGGCCAGCTCGGTGGGAAAGAGCGTCTACAGCGGAGGGCATTGGTGGGGATACACGGACGAGAAGTACGTGCCGGCGGCCACCACCATCAACATCGCATTTCGCCGCGACGCGTTTGACGCGGTCGGCGGTTTCGACGAATCGTTCGGCTCGGCCGAGGACATCGACTTCACGTGGAGACTGACCGATGCCGGCTATCAACTGCGATGGGTCGGCGACGCCGTCGTCCAGCACGACTGGGGCACTCCGATCCGGCAACTTCGGCGATCGTTCTTTTACGGCAAGGGCTCGGCGCGACTCCTTCGCAAACATCCCCATCGACTTGTCGAAGCAACGAAAGAAAACTCTGTACCCGTCATCTACGGGCTATTCCTGGTGGGGCTCCCACTGACGCTCAAGTGGCGCTGGTATCCCTTGCTGCTGCTGTGGCCGATTTGGCGTCAGCGAAAAGAAGATCTTCGCTGGCTGGTTCTTCTCGATCATCTGGTGACAGGGGCCGGTCTTCTCCACGAACTGGTTCGACCTGACACATGACTTCGAACCTGTCGGTGTTGGTGACGCCGCGGGATGGGCTTCACTATCAGGACCTCCTCTATCGCGACATTGAAGCATCCGGGGTGCTCGTCTACTACGCGCGTGGTCCCACACCTTCTCAAACACTGAACGTTCTACTAGGCCCGGCGCTGTTGGGTTGGTACAGGGCGCGTGGCTGTCACATCTTGCATATTCACTGGGTCTTCCAGTTCTCCCTTCCGTGGGCCCGGCAAAGTCAGTGGTCGCGACGTCTCATGGAGTACTGGTTTGGCTGGTACCTGCGAATAGCCGACGCGATGGGATACGCGATCGTGTGGACCGCCCACGATCTAATGCCGCACGAGAAAGTCTTCGCCGATGATCGCCGAGCTCGCGACGTTCTCCTGTCGCGTGCAACAGTCGTGATAGCGCTCTCGGAGGCGACAGCCGCCGAACTGCGAGAAATGGGGGCCCGCCACGTTCGGATAACCCCCATGGGCTCGTACGCGGATCCCTATGCCGTTGTTCAGACGTCGACAGAAGCTCGCCGCAGCTTTGGTTTCGGCATTGACGATATCGTGGTCTCGCTCATCGGGAGAATTGAGCCGTATAAGGGTGCGGACCTGTTGCTACAGGCCGTGGCGCAACTTCCCACGACGTCGAAAGTGAAAGTTTTGCTAGCAGGACTGTGTTCCGACCCGGAATACAGAAGGCAGTTGGATCATCTCGCGAGCGAGTGCGGAGGTCGGGTCATCTCGCACTTGGAGTGGATACCCGATGACGATCTCGCACGCTACTTTCAGGCGGCCGATATTGCGGTCTTCCCATTTCGCGAGGTCACGAATAGCGCGTCGGTTCTTTTGGCACAGTCATTCGGGCTGCCGATTGTGATTCCGAACTTGACCACCCTCAGTGACATCCCCGATGACTCGGCGATGCGATTCGAGCCAGGCAATGATCAGCTTGTCGCTGCGCTTCAACAGGCCGAACGACTCTCTACCGAGACGTTGCGCGCCATGAGCACCGCGGGTCTTGCGTGGGCGACCAAATACGACTGGACGAACGTGGCTCACGAGACCGTAGATGCTTTTGAACTGGCGCACCGCTTACGTCGCGAGTCCGCCCGGGACTGACGCGCCCTAGTACCCGCTTCGCGCACCCCTGGCATTGAGCGCAGCGAGCAAGATGGCTTCGGCTACTACCTCGAGAGTGTTCGACACCGCCCGCTCACCGGCGAGCGATCTCATGTGTGCGCGAAGGGAGTCACTGCTCTCGTCCAACAACTGCGCAATCTGCTCAGCCATGGCGCGGGAATCCCCAACTTCCACGTAAGTCGCCGCATCACCCAGGTCGCTGCGCAGTCCCGGGAGATCTGACGCCACCATGACCGCTCGACTCGAGAGGGCCAAGCTTGCTACCCCACTTTGAGTAATCCGGCGATATGGAAGAGCGACGATGTCCGCGACGTAGAGGAGGGCTGCGACGTCTTCACTCTTGACGAAACCAAAGAACTCGATGCCAACGCCAACTATCTTCTTCGCCTGACTCTCCAGGCGACGCTGACACCTAATGTCACGGCGACCCATGATCCGAAACACTCCGCGGCGTTTTCGAGGAGATCCGGCGATGATGAATTGGACATCATGATGTCGACGCTCGGCGATATCGGCGGCCGCGTCCAGAAGAAGGTCCGTACCCTTGTCGAAATGGGTGAATCCGAGAACGAGCACCGCCGGCTTTGCGACGTGATAGCGAATCCGCACTCTCCTCAGGTCTTCGTCCGAGATCGTTGCCAATCCTGCCGTCCCCAGAGGCACCTCGACGACCTCCTTGAATAAGCCACGTTCCACGAGTGTCTGGCGGCCCGCCCACGAGTACACAACCGGAACGCTCGTCACCCGAGCCATGGCTCGATATACGAATCTCGTCGCGGGCCCGAGGAGATCAAACTCGCGCGCGGGTTCGTGGTACGCCACAACGACCGGGATCCCGGCGGTTTTGAACTTCCGGCAGAGACTTCGCACGGTCCAGATATTTACGTTCAACGCGGCAATGGCGAACTGTACGAAGATCACGTCAGGCTCAAACGCGACCAACTCCTTCCACGTTTGACGTCGCGGAACTTGACGCAATATTCGCGCAACCTTCGAGCGCACACCGACTGGTTCGGCGTCTTCAATCCGGCTTTGCTTCCCTGGGGCGATGACCATCACGGTGTGGCCGGCTGAGTCCCACACCCCGACGAGGCGCGCCGTGTGCATTGCTATCCCGTCTGATGGGGGCTCATACGGCGAAAAGACCAGGATGCGAGCGGGTCTCTCAGTGATAGACACGAGTGACTCCCGACGAGTAGACCACGTAGAAGTTGTGATTGAAGAATGGAAGGGTCGACCGATACGCGCTGACGAAGGCGAGATTGTCGGCAGACGCCTGAGTGATTCCGTCGTCCAAATTGACCGTCGACAGATATATGTATGCCTGCTGATCGACGTCGGGAGGAACGATCTCGGCGATGGGATCGACGTCGCCAGGTTCCGACAACATGACGAGTTGACCATACAGGTCGGTCTGGACGATGCTCGGATAGCGCACGTGCTGGCTCAGCCATACCGCCGTCGCGAGCTCGGGCGTTGACACCGCAAATTCCTGGACGTTGACATCCCCCGCTGAGAGCGAGCCCGGCGCCGGCCCCCCGAAGAACAGTGAACCCAGTCCTGTCGCGCCTATTACCAGAACGACGATGTAGGCCACGCCCACGCCGCTGGCGATCCAGGCTGTCCGTGGATATTTACGCGCAACAGTAGCGAATCGTGTCACCACGTCCTCAAGGAAGAGTGTCGCCGGTGCGGCCAACAGGATCGCCGTAAGGATTGCCGCGCGTTCGGGGTTGTAAAACGAAGCGAGAGTTCCAGAAAACCGAAGGAAGGCGCCGATCAAGAGACCCGTGACGGCGAGCCCCACAAGGTCAGCACTGTACTCGTACGATCGGCGCCGACTAAGGCGAAGCAGACCGTAGAGCAGCGAGAGACCGAGAACAATCCACAAACTTTCGACGACGTAGTAACTCACCTTGTTCCACAGTTTCACGAGACTCGGTACCACACCCGGTGAGGACGGAAGTGTGGCCGCCTTTAGATGAACCGCGTTCGCGTGCGGCACTGGAACCAAGAAGCTGTCAGTTTTCTGAAGCTCCTCGGTCAAGATTTTTTCGAACTCGCGGGGAGGAAGGATTGCCGACAGCGTCGACCCTCCGATACCAACACCACTCGCCGCCACCGCACTCGACGGAGCGCTCAGGGCAGAGTTGCGCGTGATCGCGAGGTTCCAACCCAATGCGGAGCCCAGAGCTACACACACCAGCGCGCCATTTATGATCTTGCGCGATCGCGCGTGATACCGGTGCTGTTCGATCTTCGCCCTGGGCGTGCCGAGCCACCCCTTGGACCAGAGCAGGCTGACGACCCACGCGCAGAGAAATATTCCTGCCAGCAGGTACGAGGTCGTGTAGTGGGTGAACGAAATAGTGACGATCAGCAGACAGACGACGATTTGAGCTGACCGTTTGGACACGGTGCGGTCAAAGAGCACCATCACGAGGGCCGTGAGCATGGTCATGGCCATCGCTTGGCGTGTGATGCTCACCAGCTCGGACGAGAACGCGACGCTCGAAACAATGAGCCCTACGACAACCGCCAGCGCAAGGCCCGGGCGAGGGACCAGTCGACCACTGGTGATCCATCGGGGAACTCTGCGTACGGTCGAGAACACGGCCACGGGGAGAAGCGCGAGAATAGCGGGGATGACGAGCTGAAAGAACGCTAGGAGTCGCAGTTTCGCGACCGAGTGCAGTACCACCGGAAGGACCGTCAGTGACAGCATCGAGGCGTACGGGTCATGGTCCGCAGGGATAACCCAAACTCCGGCACGGGCAGTCAGCAGAGCGTTTCCAAACTCTTGCTGAATGTCCCATCCATAGAGATGTCCCCCGCGCAAACTGGTTGATACCAGTAGCGCGAGCGATGCTGCATAGAGAATGGAGCTGAGGGGCCACCTACTTGACCGCTTCCAGCCACCCACAACGGCCGCCAGTAATGCAACGACATCTAGAACGGTGCCGACAACTGCGAGGTGGGCATTGCCGCTGTGGTTCAGTTGAGCAACGCCAAGAATCGAGATCACTACTAAGAGTCCGCACCCGAGTAGTACCAAGATTTGATCTGATCGAACGCCCTCCAGTATCCACTTCGCCGGATCGCGACGTTTCATGGCTCCGATCACCAAGATGACAAGAGCAAGCAGGATCCAGATAACGCTTTGCGGTATGACGTTCAGCGGGTGCGCGATGCCGATGTGCGGTCCAAGGAGACTGACGACGCCTCCCTCCACCATGATGACCATCATGCTGAGACACACCGCCAACACCAAGCGTCCAGCGGTGTTCGCTGGCCGAGTTTTGAGAATCGCCAGGACGGTTGCGCCGGGAAGAAGGAAGAGCGAGATCACTCCCGGCAATGGAGCTATCGGTGAGTGGAGAAAACTTAAGACGATGGACGTCACCAGAGCGATGAGCATCCAGGTTCCGGTAGTGGAGACTTCCGGCCAGCCCTCTTTGATTCGGAGCCACCAGTCCCGCACAACAAGCCACCGCGGGCTTCGGGTCAACGAATCTCTGGTGTCGAGGTCGTTGGTACTCACGATTTTAGGATAGGTACCGTCAAAAACACGTTGGTACCCGTTAGTGCCACTCGTAGGGTGCCCGAGGTCGCTCCGCGCGAGGGGACCAATATGGTCGTCGAGTGTCCGCTATCGAGGGTTTCCTCGCCCAGGCTGATCAGCGAACCACTCTCGGTGGCGCTCCAGTGATACGTCTCGCTATGCCCCGTACGATTGGTTAAACGGACCGCCAGAGGTTTGCCCGCCACAATGCTGACGGTGGCATCATTGGGACTCTCTAGCGCCAACGAGCTGTACGCAGTGGGAGAAAAACTCCCATCGACGGAATGCAACAAAGCTCGTGATATTGGGGAAAATCCAAAAACGAAGACGAGAACCACCAGGTACAGGAGCAGCCTGCTGGTACGCAGGCCTCCGACATTGGACATCACTGAAGAATACCTGTCGGATCGCGTCACAGACATTGCAGCGCAACGCTCAACTGGTCGGCGGAGGCGGTGCCGAGTGCGAATGATACGGTCGCAAGCCTGCGTCGAGCAAGAGCGAAGATTCGTCCAGTTGATTCGACTTGTTCAAGGGCATGGCGGAGACAAACTCGATTCGGTCGGGAAGCATATTGTCGGGGATCAAGTGACTCGCCGCGCGACGCAGGTCAAGAGCAGAGGTCTGATTTCGAATCACGACGAAAGCGACAATTCCCAGTTCGCCTTCGCGATCGAAAGCGACGCACGCCACTGCGGCGACGTCGCTTAGTTCGCTCATCGTCGCCGTCAACTCAACGAGCGAGATGCGCACGCCGCTACGCTTCACCACTCGGTCGGCACGGTCAACGTACACGTAATTTCCCGCCGCATCACGGTAAACGAGATCGCCCGTTCGATACAGCGACTCGCCCGCGACGATGTCTTGGCGCATGACGCTTCTCGTGAGGTCCGGGTTCCCCCAGTATCCGTCCATGAGCTGAACGCCGCCGACGTACAGCTCCCCCGTCTCGTTGGCACTCTCTATCACGCGTCCGCTGTCGTCGAGGAGGACGAACGTCACGCCGGCGTGAGGCTGTCCAAAGGTGACGACACCGTCCTTGATCATGTCAAGCGTCAACTCGATGTTCGTCACCGCGATGGTGGTCTCTGTCGGGCCGTATCGATTAAATACGCGAAGCGACGGCACACGTTCCCAGAGCGCTCGCAGATCGTTTGCGGAGATTGGCTCGCCTCCAAGAGCAATCACCTCAATTGAAGAGTCGCCTAGGGCCGACACTTGCGGACTGGCGAGAAGCAGTCGTAAGTAACTGGGCGTGAAGCCCGAGTTCGTCACGTTCTCCGCCACCACCGTGTTGATGAATGTTCGAGGAAATAGGAGTGAATCACGAGATCGAATGATGACGGTTCCACCCGATACGAGTGTCGGAAACAGGTTCGCGTATGAACCGTCGAAGTGAAACGGAGACACGCACAACGTTGTGGTCGCGCTGTTCATTCCCAAGGCCTGCGCCGTCGAGTGAACAGCGGCCGCGAATGCCCCGTTGCTTATTTGCACACCCTTGGGCGTCCCTGTGGTGCCCGAGGTGTAGATCATGTATGCCGGTCGAGTTGCGGTGTCGTGAGATACCGGCGCTACCTTGTCACTGCGGAGGTCACTCATCGGCACCAATGCCGCCCCACTCAAATGGGATGGATAGGTGACGTCGACCGAGTCCGAGGTGAGAACGAGAACAGGCGCACAGTCAGCCACGATGGTCGTTAGGCGGGCCACCGGATCGGTCACCGCGAGAGGAACAAAGACCGCTCCCACCCATAACGTGGCGAACGCCGCGACGACGAAATCAACCGAGTTGGGTATCAGCAGAGCGACGCGATCGCCTTCCCCCACTCCTCGATCAGTCAGCCCAGATCCGATGCGAGCCGACTCGTCGATCAATTGCGCATACGTCAATTCGCGTTGAAGATCCTTGACGGCGAAGTGGTCCGGATGAGACTGAGCGCGCGCAATGATCTCATGGAGCACGCCTGGGCTGGTCAATCCGAGCTCACTCACGCTCGCCATGCGACGTTGCCGCAGCCCGCCCAGAGATTGCTTGTTCGCATCTCTTCGGTCGAGCGGCCGCTTGAACGTTCCGCGTGCAAGATCCCCAAGGGAATCGTCTCTTGACCCGCCACCGGCCCTCTCCTCTTTGAACACCCGTAGGGGCTGTTGCAACCGAAAAATAAGATCCCAGTAACGTAATCGTACCTCTCGTCCGAGCTCTGAATTCGGTGTGATCCGGCGTCGTCGAGGCAACGTAACCTAGTTTTACTGCGTGAGTGAGGAAGGGACCGCCAGAACCATGAAGTTATGGTGTCAAACGGCGAGGGCACACACGGCACCCATGGTCCAGCCATGAGCGAATTCGCCATCGTTGGTCTCGGTTCGTGGGGGATTTGCGTCTTGGAGCGCACTGTGAATCGAGCGCGTCACATCACGTCCTCGGTTCGCGTGCACGTGATTGAACCGGGCCAGCTCGGTGGCGGCGTCTACTCTGCCGCGCAACCCGATTACTTGATCTTGAACAACCCTTGCGGCCAACTCTCTCTCTATGCGTCTCCTGATCACGAAGGGGACCCGGCGTACGGAGTCGGGCTCTTCGAGTGGGCGCTCGCCAAGGGCTACCGTCGCGTCGGCTACGAGTACCAGGTCGGTGCCGCCGGAGAGCCCATCTTGCCCACGGACTATCTTCCGCGGCGACTCATGGGCGAATACCTGGCGTGGTTCTACGAGGCCCTGGTCGCCGACGCGCCATCGAACCTCGAGATAGTGCGGCACTACGCCGCCGTGAGCGATATCACGCCAGAGATCGGCGGTCGAGAGACGGTATCGCTCGACAACGGCACTCAGATCAGCGTCGACCACGTCGTTCTGACTTCGGGGCACACGTTCAATGAAGAGCCGTTGACGAGTTCCGACGAGGTTCACTATCTCCGGCCCTATCCTGTCGAGCACTTCCACTCGGCCGTGGCGCCGGGCGAACCGATCGCCATCGCCGGAATGGGACTCGTGGGTTACGACCTCATCACTGCGCTCACGGTCGGACGAGGTGGAACCTACGAAGACGTCGGTGATCGCATGCGCTATGTCCCGAGCGGGCGCGAACCTGACATTTACTTCTATTCGAGATCGGGCGTTCCCTACTGTGCGAAATCCGTACACGGAGTTGATCCGACGGGTGAATACCAGCCAATTGTGTGCACACCCGAGGCATTCAGAGAGATGACGAACCCCTCGGGTTCGCCACTGCGACGACGTGTGGACTTTCGAAATGATCTCCTTCCGTTGCTCTACGCCGAAATGCAAGCCCGGTACTTCATTCACTCCGCATTTCTGCGCAGTGGTCCCGATGCGGCATCTCTCGTTCGCGAACAGTTGCGTTCGAACTGGCTCGCCGGAACGTACTCGCGCGCGATCGATCGCTTGGAACCGACGTATGGGAGCTTTGATCCGGCCAGCGTGGTCTTCGCCGACGAAAATGCCCACTTCACGTCACGAGACGACTACCAGTCCCACGTCTATCGAATGATTGAAACAGATCTCAGCCAGGCACTTGCGGTCGGAGGAAGTCCCGTGAAGGCGGCACAGGAAGTGACGAGGATCCTTCGAGATCAGATGCGCGGCGTGATCGAGTATGGGGGACTGTCGATGCAATCATTCATCGATTTTCAGTCCAACGTCCGCGGTCGTATCAACCGCCTTGAAGCGGGACCGCCGCCGATACGTTCGCAGCAACTACTGGCCTTGCTGGACGCGGGAGTGGTCAAGATACCATTCGGTCCGAAACCGGATCTCTCGGCTGGCGAGAACGGCTCAACCATCATTCGCTCAACAAAACTCGCTACGCCCGCGGAGATCACCGTCAACCACGTGGTGCGGGGCCATCTGGACCTCCCGTCGTTAGCGCGCTCCAGTTCGCCTCTCTTGAGTCGCCTGTATACGAAAGGTCGACTCAGCCAGTTCACCTATGGAGGCAAGTCGGTAGGCAGTGTTGCGATCAGTGAAGACTTCCACCCCTATGACGCCGAAGGTCGAGTCCAGAACAGTCTTTCGCTACTTGGCGTTCTTACCGAGGGAGTGCGTTACTTTACGCACTACCTACCGTCGCCGAAAAGTCGCCTGCGAGCTGTTTACGACGCGCAAGCCACGGTGGAAGAAATTATTGGCTGAGTTCAAAAATTGGCTCTACGCCGTTGCAGTAGCCAACGCCTGGTCAATGTCGTCAATGAGATCGTCTATGTGCTCGAGTCCAATCGAAAGTCGAATGGTCTCTGGGCGTATTCCCGCCGCAACCAACTCATCCGGGCTCAACTGTCGGTGAGTCGTCGACGCCGGATGAATCACCAGAGATTTGGCGTCGCCCAAGTTCAATACTCGTTGAAATAACTGTACGGAGTCGAAGAACGCCAGTCCCGCGTCGTAACCGCCGGCGACGCCAAAGGTAATGATCGACGGCACGCGCCCCTTCAGATACTTCTGAACGAGAGACTGGTAGGGGTTGTCCGCGAACCCCGCAAAACTCGCCCACTCCACACGCGGATCATTCGCCAGGTAGGCGGCGACCGCTCGAGCGTTGGACTCGTGACGCTCGAGACGAAGCGCCAGCGTTTCCAGCCCCTGGAGTAACTGGAAGGCGTTAAAGGGTGAGAGCGTCGCCCCGGTGTTTCTCAGTTGTATGGAGCGGGCTCGAACGATGAAGGGCTTCTCCGGAAAGTCTCGAGCAAAGACGACATTGTGAAACGCCACTTCCGGTTCGTTGAACGTCGGGAATCGCTCGGCGTGCTCGGCCCACGGGAAGCTTCCGCCGTCGACGATGGCGCCGCCGAGGGTGGTCCCGTGCCCTCCAACGAATTTCGTGAGCGAGTGAACGACGACGTCTGCGCCGTGATGTAGTGGCTTCAACATGAGAGGCGTGGCCACCGTGTTGTCCACGATGAGCGGGACCCCACCGCGGTGCGCGACGTCGGCAACGGCCTCCAAGTCGACCACGTTGCCCGCAGGATTGCCGATCGACTCGACGAACACGCAACAGGTCCGGTCGTCCATCAACGCGGCGATTGATTCCGCTCGGTCATCCGCGGCGAAGCGCGCCTCAATACCAAGTGTCGAGAGCACGTGAGCGAAGTAGGTGTACGTCGCGCCATAGAGCTGCGGCGCCACAACAAAGTTCGATCCGGCCGTCGCCACCGTCAGGATCGCGTAACTGACCGCAGCCATCCCTGAAGCAACAACGAGTGCTGCCGTGCCATCCTCGAGCGCGGCGATGCGCTTCTCCAGTACGTCATTTGTGGGGTTGTTGATCCGGTTGTAGTGAAAGCCCGGCATCGCCAGGTCCATGATCGAGTTGGCGTGGTCCGCATCAATGAAGTCATTCGCCACTGTCATGTAGATGGGAACCGCGACTGCGCGCGTTCCGTCCGCCTGGTAGCCCGCGTGAATGGCGATGGTCTCGTCGTGCATTGTCAGTCCTTCCCTTGGCCGACGCTACTCAACCAGTTGGCGTACATACGCTGGGCCGCTTGGTGCCACGACCACGGGGCGCGAGCGCCAACCTCGTCAAAGGGATACTGATCGATCAAGAGAGGGTCGGGGTCGCCGTCAATAATCTCACGATGCAGGCCTTCGAGGCGATCCCAGTCATCTGCGGATACGCAGTGATACGGCAGAAACGGTAGGTCGTCGCGCTCGTGGTGCGCATATCGACGTGCGTCGCGACGGTACTCGCGCAGCAGGCTCGAGGAATCGTACTCCGGGTGGCCCTGGACGAGAACTATCTGGCGTCCCTCTTCTTTTCGTGACGCGAGAGCCCAGCCCGTCGTCTCGGACTGCACGACGATGTCATATCCAGCAATGTCGAGAGCCTCTCGCGGCACCGAGTTCCATCGCGAATGTGGGAGGACGATCTCGGGGTCAATACCGGCTGCGAGTTCGTGACTCACGTCAACGCCTTGAGTAAATACACCGGTGCATTTGGTAGGAAGGCGAATACGGGCAATGTCGTCGAAGACAGTGAGCGCGGCGTGCGCCGACAGACACGATAAGAGCATTGAGCCAACGTGTTCCCTGGCCCAGGAGAGTAGTTCTACGAGGTCGGCCCAATAGAGCTCGTCTTGGATCTGCGTTTCTACTGGGTTCGACCCCGTCACGACTAACAAGTCAGGAGGTCGCAGATAGATGTCAACGAGGGGAAGATACTGTTCTGCGATCCGGCTCGCTGTCTCCTCTCCTCTCGGCACACCGGCCATGGTGTATCGGCGCACCTCGAGGGCATCGGACCCCGAGCCGCTGTCAAGTAATCCGAGAAACTGTCGCTCCGTTGCGTCGAACGCTCCGTCGGGCATGTTGTTAACGAAGGCGCACGTAATTTCGGAAACGTCATCGCTCTCGTCGGAAGAGCTACTGCGCACCGAGTTCGGCGCCAGGCGTACAGTCACCCTTCGCGACTCACGTTGGCGTATGTGACCGTTACCTCGTTGCGAAGCAGATGATTCACCGCCTGCAGTTCGTCGTAATTGTCAGCGCTTCCCACCACCGCCATGATGTGATTTCGCGATCCGTCCTTCCAGTCGAGGACGGCCCCGGGTCCCTGGTGAACCGTGATGGTGTCCACCCCCGGGTATTCGCTCACCGCATCGACCCCGCTGATGGCAGCGACCGTGGCCGACACGGGAGGCGGCTGCAGAAAGAACCGGTAACCGATCCGTTCTGTGGCAACAGGACCCTCGACAGACACTGGTTCCCCCAGAGCCAGTCGAAGAGTTATCTCGACCAGTCTCAGCCCGGCCGCGCGTCCCAGCATCTCCGGAACGCCGCCGCCCACACGACCATTGACCTCAATGATTCGTGGCCCGTCGGGGGTGAACTTTATTTCGGTGTGCAGACAACCCGCCGTCACGCCAAGGGCTTTAATCGCCGATGTCGCCAGAACGAGAACCGCGGCTTGATCGTCCTCACTCAAGGCCGCGGGAATGAAGAAGCCGGTCTCGCGAAAGTTCTCCGCGAGCGGGAAACGGCCGGTCAGCGCCAAATGGCTGATGACTCCGTCCGCCACCACGCTTTCGACGGATACATAGTCAGCGAAGGGCGCGTCCACCCGCGCCGGATCGTCGGCAAGGTACTCCTCGAGAACCATGTTGGGACGATGGGGGCCGAGCGCGTCGATGAAGCGAACCAGATCATCCGCGTCGTGAACGAAGAAGGTGTAGCGGCTGCCTTGCGCGGAGCGGGGCTTGAGTACTGCGGGCCAATCAATCTCTGACGCAATGGCCGAAAGATCTATCGCAGAGTCGCGAGCGATGGTGACAGACGCCGGCATGGCAAGGCCGGCGTCTTTCAAGACTCTGCGTTGTTCGGCCTTATCGGTCAGGGCGATGGCCGTCGCTCGCGAATGAAAGGGAAGTCCAAGCTTTTCCGCGACTTCGGCGAAGATCGCCATATTCCCGTCCAAATAGGTGACAATCCCATCAGGCTTGTAGGGCGGAGACAGCTCCTTGAGGATCTCGTCAACCGAAAGCCCTCCAATGTCGACGACTGGCCCGAATCGGTTCAAAAGCTCGGTCATTTCGCGCATCTCGGGCAGAGATCCATCGATCATCCAGAGCAGTTCGCAGACGTCAGCGGCCGCTTCTGTCAGTTGCATCACGGGCACGCATCGGGGCCCGTACCCTACGGCCACGAGAGGCCGTACGCCGCCGCTCGTTTCGTCGTCCGTGTCCCGAGCCATCAACCGGATGTTAGCGTTGAACTGGGCGTTCGATTTAGGACAGATACTGATCTCAGGGGCATGAGTGCCCGTTATTTAGTGACAGAGGTGGAGGACGAGTCGATGCCAGTCGAGATCATCGGTATGGTGGGCACCCGGGACGCGTCGGAGATAAAAGGTCCCTTGGTAGACGGCCCCGTCGTTGACTGGACGGACGGCCCCGTGATCGACCCGGGCTATCTCGAAGCGATTTCCCAGGCCCACGACGAGGCGGGATTCGACCGAGTACTCGTAGGGTACGGCGCCGTCGCTCCCGAGGGCTGGGCTGTCGCCAGCACGGTCCTGAACAGCACGAAAAATCTAAAAGTGCTGGTGGCGCACCGACCGGGTTTTGTCCAGCCGGTCGTTCTCGCGCGTATGGCGGCAACGCTCGACCATCTCACTGGTGGGGGGAGAATCGCCATCCACTTCATTACCGGTGGCGACGAAGCCGATCAGCACCGAGAAGGTGATTTTGTTCCCCACGACGCCCGGTACCGCCGGACTCGCGAGACTATGTCAATAGCGCGGCGACTCTTGAGCGAAGATGCACCCTTTGACTTTGAAGGAGAGTTCTATCGATACGAGAACGCCTTCAGTTCGGTGAAGCCGGTCACGCGCGGGGGCATCCCCTTCTACTTCGCGGGCGCCTCGCCACCGGCCATCGAGGTGGGCGCCGCCGAAGCCGACGTCTACGCATTTTGGGGCGAACCACGCCAGCAAGTAGCCGCACGCATGGAGACGATTGAGGCGGCGGCGACAAAGGTAGGCCGCACCCTTCGCTACAGCCTTTCACTCCGCCCCATTATCGCTGACACCGAACAAGAGGCGTGGGAGAAGGCGGAGTGGATCGCGGAAGAGACAGCGACGAGAATCGAATTAGCCAAGGAACGTATGAAGAACCACGAGGACACGTACGAGGGGCTCGGCGGACGACGCAACGCCACCTACTCGGTCGATCGTGACACGTCTGGCACGACGTCGGTGGGGCGCAAGCGACTCATTGAGATGTCGGCTGACCAAGACGTGTATGACGAACGCCTGTGGATGAAGGTTGCGAATCTCACTGGCGCGGCTGGAAACTCAACCGCCCTCGTCGGCACGCCTGAACAGGTCGCAGAAGCGATGCTTCGTTACTACGATCTCGGGATCACGACCCTTCTGTTGAAAGGATTCGATCCTCTGGCTGACGTGATTGAATTCGGCGAACAGCTTGTTCCCTTACTGCGCGACGGTGCGGCACGACGCGACTCTGTCGGCGCCCGGTGAGGCATCTGGGTTCTCCCATGGAGTTTCGTTGACAATGCCTACGCCAACGGGGCAGATTCGCGAGGACAGCCTTTGGTTTGGCTCGGCGGATCGCCCAGTGTTTGGGCGACTGACGACTCCCGTCGGCGAAACGGCCCGAGGAGCCGTTCTTCTGTCTTCGCCAATAGGACGAGAATCTCGGCTGTCTCGACGCGCACTTCGCAGTCTGGCCATCCTGTTAGCTCGCGACGGATATGCGTCACTGCGCTACGACCACGTCGGCACCGGTGACTCCAGCGGATCGATCGACGATGAAGAAATCGGTGATGCCTGGACTTCGGGAATCGACCAAGGAGTAGCGTTTCTGCGCTCCCTAGGGATTGACTCAGTCTCGGCGGTTGGCATGCGAATGGGTGCGACAATCATTGGCGCTGCAAGTTCCGCGTACGACCTGGGGCTCTCGTCGTTGGTGATGTGGGACCCGTGCGAAACTGGGCGCGCGTACGTCCGCGAACTAGACGCCCTCGGAGCGCTCCAACAAGAAGTACTCACAGCTGGCCTCGACAACTCAACGAAAATGTTGGAATTCCCGCTGGGCAACGAGACCGCAAAGCGGATAAGTGGATTTACTCTGCGAGAGCCGTCATCACGGCCGCTCGCTCAACGAGTACTCGTGGTCGTCCGTGATGATCGGCCCGTCTCGAGCAAATTTCGAGAGCGCTGGGAGTCCGACCAGGTTGAGTGGACGACAACCGCAGAACAAGGTCCCATGTTGGAGACGCAGTTGCCGACCTCCGTACTACCAATTTCGACCATCACGGAAATTCATGCGTGGCTGACGTCACCCGATTCATCGCTCGTAGCGTTTTCGCTGCCCTCGTTTGCTCGAGAAGCGATCGTGACTAAGGAGTCGAACACTCACTCTGTTCGAGAGAGAGTCGTGGAGTTAGGACCGCACCATTTGTTTGGCGTCGTGAGCGAGCCCGTGGGCGAAGTGAGAGGACCGCTCATTGTGATGGTGAATGGGGCCAACGAAGACCACGTGGGCCCGGCGCGACTGTGGGTTGAACTTTCACGGTCCTGGGCCGGTTCCGGTTTGCGCTGCATTCGTTTTGACTTGAGCGAACGCGGCGAGAGTCCCTGGTTTCCTGAACTACCAGATCGGCCCGTTATCGGCGATACTCGCCCTCCTCAGGACATTATCGAAGCGATCCAGGCACTCGATCCAGTGAACCCCGGCGACTCAGTGTTGATCGCGTACTGCTCCGGCGCACCGTTGGCGTTTGACGTCATATCCAAACTCGACAACGCTGGATTGTGCGCAATTAACCCCGGAGCTGGCAACGAAGTATTTCGAACCGTGGATCGCGCGAAGAACTCAGGTCGAGAGTCAGTTCAAGCGCTGTTTCATCGTCTCGATACTCTTCTGAAGACGCACGCATGGGCTGATGTGGCATTTCGAGCCATCTCCTGGTTCATGATCTCGCTTTCGTACGTTCCACGTGTTCGGTCGGCACTGGTCAAGAGCGGTTCGAATGTGCTCTTGCTACTCAGCGCCGAAGATCTGCCGCAATTGAAGTACGTCCCCATTGTCCGGCGCCGGATAGGCGTGTCGGGATTTCTTGACCTTGAAGTTGTCCCCGGTATGGATCACGCAATTCTCAGCACTGTCGGTAGACAGCGCGCCGTCGACATTCTGAAACGTCACGTCGTCGAGACGTTCGCGGACTCGCAGCGCCCTCCAAAGTCGGAGTGAGGACTGGTGACTCCAAAAAAGATCAACGATGTCGGGGACGTTGCAATCTCAGTGGTCATCGGCACGTTCAATGGAGAGCGTTCACTTTCCGCTGCGCTTGATGCGCTCGAGGCACAGGTCACTGAGTTCACCTACGAGGTACTCGTGGTCAACGACGCCTCAACCGACACCACAGCGTCGATCGCAACGCGATCCTCCGTTCGTCTCATCAATCTTGAGGTGAATCAAGGCCATGGTCACACCCTCAACGTGGGGCTCGCGGAGGCGCGGGGAGAGTTCATGGCGATGATGGACGACGATTGCGCTCCGCCGCCCCAGTGGATCCAGCAACTTGGTCTTGCCTGGAACAGCGTCACCCCCGACGTGACGATGATCGGGGGGTCGGTTGAGCCCGTTGAAACCAATACCTTCAATCGACGCTATGTGGCGTTTCGTCGACCCCTAAAACATCAAGAGTTGGAGATAGACGAGGATGCGGGACTGTGGACTCGGTTCCTCTATCAGTTTTCCCCTCCGACCATGCGTCCGGAACCGCGATCCGTGTTTTACACCGTGGGGGCCAACATGTCCGTGCGAATCAGTGCAGCGCGTGAGGCCGGGGGCTTCACTGATCTTCGGGGCTCGGGCGAAGAGGAATCGCTCGCACGACTGCTGAGGGCGAAATACGGACCTGACACAGTCCGCCTCTTTCCAGACATCGTCATGTACCACAACTTCGAAGCTTCTCTTGGAGACACTTTGCGGCGTTCTCGTAGTTACGGGCGAACCAACGGAAGGCAGTGGGTCACCGACCGCGACATTCCTTCTCTGTCGCCTCTGCTGCCGACCGCCGCCATCGCCGCCGTCGTGATCGCTATCGTGAGCCCCGTGCTGGCTGTCGTCGCATTCGTTCTCTCGCCATTCATTTTGTATCGACGATGGTTTGCGTGGAAACGAGAGGGCGGGTCCCGTGAGGCGATTACCTACCCATACGTTCAAGCCGGAGAAGAGATCGCGAACAACCTCGGATTCGTCCAAGGCGCATGGCGAGAACTTCGACGACGCCATAGAGAGGGCCGGCCGCTCGTCTGACCATGACAGGATCCAGCTGCTCAGAACGCATCAAGTATCGGTCGTAACGCTCTCTTCTCGAGAGATGGGCGCTCGGGTTTGAAATCTTGGTCACACTAAGATGAGGCGTCTTTGAATTCCGTTGATAAGCACTGAAGTTCAGTCACTTTACTTACGTCGGTCGGGAGAATCGGTGAGAGCAAAAGTCTGGTCAGTTTGGCTGACCGCAATCCCACTCTGCTTGGTCACCCTTCTTGGATCAAGTGCCGGTGCAGCCCCAGCGCCAAATGCATCTCAGGTGGAAGCACTGGTGCACGCGGCCGTCGACCTTCACACTCAACTGCCGTCCTTCTCCCCTTCGCTTGAATCTCTCAGCACCCCCGCGGGCGTCTATTCCGCACAAGGTTCGTCGATGGGGTTTGATTGCGATCCTGATCGTCTCTCAAAGTTGGCGAAGAGTCCAAAGCCGTGTTGGTACGGGGATACGAGTTCCAAACGCGTCGTTGTTCTGTTCGGCGACTCGAACGCGGGAAACTGGATTCCCGCCATCAACCTGGCCATGAAGCAACTCGATTACAAGCTCGCAGTTTTCGTCTACCCCGGCTGCTGGTCGCAGATCGTCACACTCACCTCCGACCCCGGCGAAACGTCGTCCGAGGTGCAAAGCTGCAATCTCTATCACACCAAACTTCCTAAGGCCGTCGAAAAGGTTCACCCCGTTGCTCTCATTTCGGCCGAACTCGGAGAGGGTTACTCAGGGAGCAAGGCGAGCTTTACGCCATTCGCCGAGAACTGGAAGAAGACCTTCGATGCCCTCACCGTTGGCAATCCTCACGCCATTCGCATTCTGATGGGAACGACACCCGTCAATGAAGCCGAACCAATTCCCGTATGTCTGAGTCGCTACATCTCCAGTTCCACAAACGCGGGGATGAAGGCCTGTTCTCCTCATTACTATCCCGGAGCCAACTTCTCGACCAACACGTGGTCGTACTGGCAACGCGATCAGGTATCGGCGACCGTGTCGGGCGCGCATTTAATTCCTACGGACACGTGGTTCTGCGATGTCACTACCCCGATTGAGGATTACTGTCCCGCGGTCATTGACAAGACGCTGGTCTACGTCGACACGGACCATATCTCCATCGATTACATGAATCTCCTGCAGGGCGTCGTCAGTACTTCTCTGGTGTCGGCGGGACTCAAAGCAAGCTAAGCACGTCGAACCCGGAACAGATTTTTCCCCGACACGCCTTAGTCTCAAAGAAGTTATGTACGCGCCGCTCGAAATACCTCACGGATAGCGCGCTCGTCCATCGCTTCGAAACTCTTGGTTGAGTGAATGATCGACTTACCGTGCCTGAGCAACTCTTCCGGCGATGCAGGAAGACCTATCCAGTCGACCCCCATGGGTAAATCGTCGTATTCATCACCAAACTCGCCGAGGTGATATCCGAGCGAGAAGAGACATAGGCCGAAGATGTGGTCCTCTTGCAAACCGGTGTCGACGAACTCCGTACGCCCCAATAGGCCGGCCTCATCAAGTGCCGCCACCGCTTCGTACCGATATACCGCTGCCCCTCCCATGATGGAGTCGCCAAGTTTGTAACCGTGTCGACGCGCCCGAATAACCAGGCGCAAAATGAAGAGCGACTCACGAGGTTTGAGCAAGCCATTTTTTAAAAAATATCTCAATGTTCGACGTTTGGCCCACGTCCTATTCCGGATTCCTTTACGGTTGTATCCAACGCGGAAAGAGCCCAGTGATCCCAGTCGCTGGTCGACGCCAAAACATGTTTCGGCCTTCGCCTCAAAGTCTGAGCCCGAAATCAGTGCGTCGGTGTCGAGTCGAACGAGAATTTTGAATGGCGCCGTCAGAGCCTCTCGGAATCCGTCAGAGAGATTCAGATAGAGGCTTCCCAACAAACCGTGCGCGCGCGATTTGAGAGAGGTGAGGTTGTAGCGTTCTGCAAGTTCTGCTCCCAATCCCCGGCGCGAGTCGTCGACGACAACAATTCGAGCTTTCGGCGCATAGTGGCGAATGCTCTCGATCGTGTCTGACACAAAGTATGTTTGACACTTAGGCCCGACTGGAATGACGAAGACGGAGTCCGAACCCACATCTGTGAAGGGACCGCTCATGATCGGACCGCATCTGACCTTGAGGACTTTCGACGTCGCCAACTAACTCGAGATTGCCGAAAACCGGAGTCCCGAAAAGGGTTTCCCGCGTCTTCGACCTGGTGGCGTGAGTGGTTTAGCATCATGTGAAACTTATATGCCCTTCTTCCACTCGAAGCAACTTGATCCGAAGGACTATCGCGCTGAGTTCCGCCCGGATATCCAGGCGCTACGAGCCCTCGCCGTCGCGCTTGTGGTTCTCTACCACGCGGACATCCCGGGCGTTCACGGTGGTTTTCTCGGGGTCGACGTCTTCTTCGTCGTATCGGGGTTCGTCATTACCAATGTGCTTCTGCGGGAGCGCGCGTCAAAAGGTACAACATCACTTCCCGGTTTCTACGCCCGCCGTATTCGTCGAATACTGCCGGCAGCGACGGTCGTTCTCATCGCCACGGTCTTTGCGACCTACCACTGGTTGAGCTACATCACTGGTGCGGCAAATGCCGATGACGCCAAGTACGTTGCGGTCTTTGTTGGAAACTTTCACTTCGCGACGCTGGGCACTCAGTACTTCACGGCAACTCAACCGCCTTCAACGTTGCAACAGTTTTGGTCGCTCGCCGTCGAAGAGCAGTTCTACTTAGTGTGGCCAGTTCTCTTCCTACTCCTTACCCTTCCTTGGAAGGTCCTTTCGCCTGTGGTACGACTGATCAGCGTCCTCACCGTCGTCATCGGACTCTCGCTCGCGTGGTCCATCATTGAAACCAGTCAAAACGAGGTGTGGGCCTTCTTTTCGCCACTCACCCGCGCCTGGGAACTGGCTCTCGGTGCCCTCCTCGCCGTACTTGGTCCACACCTGCGAGGAAGATCTCCTCGCATTGGTGTCGCCCTGGCGTCCGTCGGTGTGATCGGCGTACTGCTGTCTACCTGGTACTACACGTCCAGCACCTCGTGGCCCGGGTCGGCAGTCATAGCGCCAGTTGTCGCCACCGGCCTGATCATCGCCGGAGGTTCGTTACGCAAGCCCGAAAGCTTTGGGCGATTAATGAATCTTCCTCCGCTTCAATGGCTGGGAAACATTTCGTATTCGCTCTATCTTGTCCACTGGCCAGTGATCGCAATTGCGATGCAGTACTCGTTCGCCCCGCTGCCCTTGCACAGCGAGATTGAGCTTGTTGCGATATCAGTCTCGCTGGCGGCGGCGCTCTACTACGCCATCGAGAATCCAATACGTAGGTCTAGGTGGCTGGCTCAACACCGACTCGTCACGTTTGCCATGGGGGCGGTTCTTATCGGTCTGTCGTTCGCTGCGATCTATTGGCACCTGAGTCACTACTAGTCGAACCTACGGCGTCCCTGGCGGGGCGCAGGTACGACACCGGGCAAATATGTACGCCCGAGCCTTACGAGATCGATGGGCCGTTATTGGAATGGCAAAATCACCACGAATCGGATGGGGGGGTCCATCCGATCCGTGGTGATTCGAGGAGAGGCTAGCTACCGAACGTCTGTTGGTAGGCCGTGTTCGACAGCGGTGTACTCCCGCTCAACGGCATGTTGTTCCCGCCGCCAGTGACTTCGAAGTACGCCTGGAAGGCAAAGTCACCATGAGCCACCGTGTTGGCAATACCGTCGATGTACGCCGGGTCGTCGCCGGCAGGATCCGACGCGAGTCCCCACTCGGGAAAGCTCATGGGCTTACCTTGGGCGGCTGCGAACCCTTCGAAACTTGTCAGACCGTACGGCTCGTTAGAGAGCTGCGAGTAGGTGAGCGCCGTGTTGGGTTGGTCACAACCTTGGTCGTAAAAGTCCAATCCGAGGATGTCGACGTAGGCGTTGCCGGGGTAATAGTTCAGGTAAGGAATCGCCTGGGTGCAGGCATTGATGTCCCAGTCGAAGAGAAAGTTAGAGCCAGCCGCGGAACGCATTGCGGTCACCTCGTTGGCGAAGCAGGTCGCCCACAGACCCTGCTCTTGCGTGGTGCTGCCGACGTAGTCCAGTTCCCACGGTCCGTTCATCTCATCGCCGAGACGAATCACTGAGTTCTGCAAACCAGCGGCAACGAGGTTTTGGCCGAGCTGCGTGGCGTACGAGTCGTAGTCTCCCGCCGCGCACGACTGCTCCCAACTCAAGGGGTCGTTGATGTTGGACAGGCTGGCGGGAATCAGGCTGACGGCAATGACGAGCTGACGAGTTTGTGGAGCTTGCGCAACCCATGAGGTAAGCCCATATTGAGGCGCGTCAATCCAAGGAGCTTCCCAGTCAGACCACGCCTGAGCGCCCAACGTAAAGACGTCGAGGCACGACACCGTGCTGCTGGTCTCGGACTCGAAGCTGCTGACCGTCGATTCGATCGACGAGAGACCGGTGACATTGTTTGGCTCGATGCATTCACTGCGTGATGGACCAGCGGTGATAAGTCCACCGGAGGATGTGACCGGAGTAGACGGTGTCGTCGTGGTTGTTGTGGGAGGTACCGTCGTGGTCGTTGTGGTGGAACCGCCACCACCGCCGCCACCGCCACCGCCACCGCTGCCACCGCCGCCGCTGCCACCGCCGCCGCCCGATGAAGGGAGCGTTGAGATCGTCGATGTGACCGACGCCGCTACGGGGAGGAGTTGGTTGTGATCGCGTCCGAATAGTCGACTGAGGCTCGACTCCGCCGCAGAGACGTACAGATGAGTCGCTGGGCCCGCAATGGCAGCATTGGGGCCGCCAGATGAAGCTGACGCGTCAACGGCGATCATGCCCACGAGCATGCAGGAGGATATGGCGAGAGCAGCAACCTTCGGAAAACGGTGCGCTGTTTCGCCCTTGACAAAATGAGTAAATGAGCCCTTGTTCATAGGGACAAAATTCACAGACCCAAAACACCACCCCGCCTACCCCGTCTCAACAATCACTCAACTCTGCGCTACAAGCCCTCTGGCCAGGAATTATTCAGTGATTATTGTTTCGAAATCCTGCGAATTACTTCAGTTATTCGGTGGAGAAGGGACCATAATCGGCCACCAACATGGCTTGTTCCTCGCCACATCTACGAAACGTCCATCGCAGTGCGAAGGGGACAGCGCCGATTCAGCGGGAGGTCGAAAGAACACTCAGTACCGGCGAGCGACTATGAATCGCCGCCAAACCACGTCTTGAACGCCGCGAGCGACAAGGGGGTACGAGCTCCTAGAGGTATTGCCTTGATGTTCGGGCCGATGCCCTCAAAGTACGTCTCAAATGCAAAGTCGTCCCGCGTGACGGCCGCCCCGATGCCGTCGATGTATCCAGGATCATCGCCCGAGGGCACCGACGACAGTCCCCATTCGGGAAGGCTCATTGGTTTACCCTCCGTTGCCGCAAAAGCCTCAAAGTGGTTAAGCCCTTCAGGCTCGCTCGCCAACTGCGCGAAGGTCAGTCGGGTCGTGGGCGTCAAGCAACCCACGTCATAGAGATCGAGGCCCACGATATCGACGTAGGCGTTGCCCGGATAAAAGTTCGTATAGGGATAGTTCCCCTTGCACGCGTTCGGATCCCAGTCAATGAGAAGGTGCTGGCCCGGTGCCTTACGGATCCCGGTCACTTCATTGGCAAAGCAAAGAGCCCATTCATGCTGTTCGGCCCTCGTTCTACCGACGAAATAGGGTTCCCACTTTCCGTTCATTTCAGGTCCAAGACGCAATACCGAGTTCCCGAGGCCAGAGGACACCAAATTGTCACCCAGTTGGGTGGCATAGGAGTTATAGGCCCCCTTCGCACAGGCGGTCTCCCATTTGAGTGGGTTCTTTTCATTTTCGAGTTTGAGCGGAATCAAACTCACTGCCAGGACCAGCTCCCGATTAGCCGGCTGTTGCGCTACCCAGGCCGAATAGCCGATCTTCCAGTTGGTGATCCACGGGTTAACCCACTGCGACCAGTTCTCCTCCCCGAGTAAATACGCCGAAAGGCATGTCACTTTGGTATCGGTCGCGTCGTCGAAGCTGGAGACCGCGGCCTGCACCGCGGGCAGTCCGTAGGCGGTGGGCGGAAGGTCCGGCGTGAGACACTCACTTCGCGAGGGGCCGGCTTCAATCGGCCCGCCAGGATCCGCCGCGCTGATCGTCGTCGTAGTGGTCGAGGTCGTTGACGTGGGTGCTGACGTCGTGGTTGTCGTCGTGGTGGTTGTCGTCGTGGTGGACGTCCCCCCGGAAACATTGGGGACGGGGTCGACGGACACCACGAGAAGAGCAACCAGAGCTGAGATGACGGCTACCGTCACCGCACGTGTCAGTGACACGCCCATTCTCCGCCGCATGTTCTTGAACATTGTTCCTACCGAGTGGTGAGAGTTGACGCGCTCACAGATGTGACCATTGGCCAATCCCAAATAACGTCACGAAATAAGAAGTTTACAGGGAAGGGCCTTGAGCGGTTGGCGGGCCGTCGCTCCCAGGTAATCCCCCAGAATCCGGGCCATTTCATGAACATTTCGTGAGCATGAATCCTGAACAATTCACAGATAGTGACCACACGGGAAGCACATTCGTAGTGAATGATGTGTGCGTAGGTCCGGAAGTTCGGAGTCGCTCAGTTCTCCGCTGAGGTGGTTCACCCATCATGCCCTTGTGGGTAGGGCCACGCCCAACCTGCTTTATGCAGCAATATTGATGATAATTCTCGAACTTCTTGTAGCGACTCCCAAAAGGAATGTTCGTAGCACCTCGGGCGAACTCTTATCGCAACTTGCTATTTTTTCTTTTTCTTTTTCTTTTTCTTGTGTCCCGGGATCTTGTAATCGCTCGAAAACACGGTCGTCTCTTCGATGGATGAAGGTACTGATCCAATGGAACTCAATGCGGTGCGCGCGCTCTCTTCCGTTGCGCTGGGATCCGCTCGCTCTTCGTCTTTGTTGGGGGCAGATTGCTCTTCCGTTGCGCTGGAACCCGCTTGCTCTTCCTCTTCGCGGGGGACAGCTTGTTCCTCCTCTTCGTTGGGGGCAACTTGTTCTTCCGTTGCGCTGGGATCCGATTGCTCCACGGGGCTCTCGGATAACTCCAATGCCACTTCCGACTCGCGTGACTGCTCAGCATCGGCGCTCTCTGAGGTTCCCTGCGTCATTGTGCTCTCTGGGTCGTCGATCGGTGTCGCATCTTTAGGCGCTTCACTCGTCGACGACGAGACGCTCAGGGCCGACGTCATATCGCTCTCGACGGGAGTTTTAGAGGCGGTGCGCTCATACGAGGCACGAGCGCCGGCAATACAGGTCGCACCATAGAGCGAGAGAAGGTCTTCGATGGAAATATTCAGAAATGTCGCGAGGGCGGCAAAGACGTCGACGGACGGTCGCTGAGCGTCCTGCTCATATGAGCTGTAAGTAGTGCGACTCATGCCGATGACCTCGGCCGCCTGACCCTTGTCGAGTCCGAGCTCAAGTCGCTTCTCCACGAGGGCGCTTCCAATCGTTGCTACGCCCATAGGCCCCCCATATCTTTTCTCTCACGGACTCTCAAAGGAGATACTAGGACGAGGCGTCGGCGATAGTCGTCTCTCGACATTCACTGCCAGTACCCAAGAAGGCTCAGTTCCCGACTTGATGCGCGGCCCAGGCATCGGACACGATCGTCTCCAGCGCTGAGTGTGCGGGATGCCAGCCGAGCAGTGACTGCGCGCGCCTCGTATCGGCCACCGCGGCCGCCGGGTCACCGAGTCGACGAGCACCGATTCGAACGTCGAAGTCAACTCCCGTAACTGTGCGCACCATGTCAACGACCTGCCGATTGGAGTAGCCGACGCCAGAGCCCAGGTTGACGATCAGCTCTGTGTGATCCTCCAAGGCTTCGATGGCGAGAATGTGCGCCTCGGCCAGATCCAGGACGTGTATGTAGTCGCGAATGCACGTGCCGTCGGGAGTTGGGTAATCGTCGCCAAAGATATCGAGATGATCCCTGACTCCGAGCACTACGTCGAGAGCTATAGGGATGAGATGTATCTCGGGGTTGTGCCGTTCGGGATGGGCCCGTGTGCCGCCAGACGCGTTGAAATATCGCAACGACGCGGCCCGCAGACCGCCAGATTCCGCCAGCCAGTGGAGTCCCTCTTCGACCATTCGCTTGGACTGGCCATAGGGGCTCTCCGGCGCGGGAGGACGCTCCTCGTCAATGGGAATCTCGACTTGATTGCCGTAGACCGCTGCGGACGAAGAGAAAACGAAACGTTCGACGCCCGAACGCACCAACGCCTGGGTCAAGGCGAAGGTGGACCCCACGTTGTTCGAGAAGAACTCCTCTGGATTCGTGACCGAGAGTGCGGGCTCTATGCGACCCGCGAAATGGACGCATGCGTCGAACGAACCCAATGACCGAATGAGATCTTCATTACCGCAGTCGCCTTCGACGAATGAAGCCCCCAAGGGAACATTCTCTATTCGTCCTTTGGAGAGATTGTCGAGCGCCACGACATCGTGATCGCGACGCATCAGCAGTTCGGTAGTTGTCGATCCAATGAAGCCGGCCGCACCGGTTACAAGAACTCTCACGACACCTCACTGTTTCTTGACGACAATCACCACGCTGGCCGGCGGCAACTATGGCCGCAGTCACTCCATTCGTTCGAGCAGAGTGGCGCGCCTTGCGCACCACGATACCTGGGGCCGCCGTGAGGATCCGGGGCCATATGAGAACACGCACCCAGCGCCCGCGACGTCTGCCTCTGAGTAGATCGATCCTGTCAATCCGGCGCCAGTAGAATCATCGCCGTGACGCTCTGGTCATAGATGACACCGAGGAAGCGGTACGAAATGGGAACTGAACCGACGGAGCCAGGCGACCTCGCGACGGCTCTCGACTCTCACCAGTTCTTCCTGGTGTATCAGCCCACCATTGACCTCGAGACCAACGCCTTCGCCGGGGTTGAAGCTCTGATTCGATGGCGCCACCCCACCCGCGGCGTCTTGAGTCCCGACGACTTCATTGACGAACTCGAGAAAAGCGGCGACATCATCCCCGTCGGTCGTTGGGCACTGGAAACCGCCTGCACCCATGGAGCCGCCTGGCACGACAAGGGATATCGGTTCAACGTCTCGGTCAACGTCTCACCCCGCCAATTTGCCTACGACGGCTTTCACGATGACGTCGCGAGTGCCCTTAGCCTCAGTCGATTCGATCCGACGTTGCTCGTCTTGGAGTTCGCTCAGGGAACGCTCACTGAGGACCACGGAGCCACACGGGAGCGCCTGGCGGGGTTGCAAGATCTCGGCGTACGTTTCGCCGTCGACGACTTTGAGCCTGGTGAATCGGCCCTGGACGAACTTCAAGAGTTTGCCATTGACATTGTAAAACTCGATCGCGAGTTCATTGCCACGCTTGCGACGTCGAGCGACGCAGCGTCGCTCGTGCACCGCCTGGTGCAACTCAGCGAGTCACGACACCTCCAGGTCATCGCCGCGGGCATTGAGGACTCCGATCAACGAGCCGCACTACAGAACGAACGAGTACACGTCGGTCAGGGATATCTCTTCTCCAAGCCGCACGAAGCCGAAGAGATCGATAGATACCTTGAAGACTTCGCTATCTTCTCCGGGAAGCCGCTGTAAGCCCCACTATGAGCGCTCGAGCGTAGCCAGTGGCCCGCCGAACCGACAAGATCGAGTCACTAGAGCCACGTCGCGCTGGGATGACTGAACCCGACGAGCACGATGCGATTCGTGCGGCGCAACGAATTGCCAGTCAACTCCACCAACTCATTGCCGCGTCACTCACCGTCGCCGGACTGCGCAACGAACGAGAGATCGTCGAGAGCCTTGCCGGGAGTGCTCGACGAGTCTTTGATGCCGACGACGCCATTTTGTCTCTCGAGAGCGGTGTTGCCGCCCCGTTACGTGGTGTCGCCCAGCGATCGCGCATGGTTACCAGCTTCGATGACGGCAGCGATGAAGTCGACGCTCCGTCGTTGCGGGCCGGGACAAGTGCGACCTGGATCGACCGAGATTGGCTTGTTGCTCCGATCGTCGAGGGCCGCCACGAGGCGCGCGGCGTTCTCGCGATTCGACGCTCCAGCGGCGAGTTTCAACCCGAAGACCGCGAAGTCTTAACACTGCTCGCTCAGATGGCAGCAACCGCGCTCAGCGCCACCGAACTCAGTCGTGAGATTCAAAACAGCGAGACGCGACTGCGAACGCTCGTCGACACCGCTCCAGCCGGAATCGTTGAGGTCGACCTCGACGGAGTCGTCCGATGGTGGAATCGCGCCGCACATCAAATTTTCCAGTGGCCTGCGTACGATGACGATCTAGGGGTCGCGCCCAACTTTCCCGAGTCGGCACTGGCGGAGCTCGGCGCCCTTTTGAGTGAAGTTCGAAAGCGATCGACCCCCGCCAATCGCGACCTTATCGACGTGGAGATCCGTGGTCGTCGCCGCGACCTCACGGCGTCCGCCGTCTTGTTGCCGTCGCCCGATCACTCTCCCAGCATTTTGATGCTGGTTGATGACGTCACCGATCAACGGCAACTCAAAGCTGAAGTGCGTCACGCACAACAGATGGAGATCAGAGGGCGAGTGGCGAGCAGCGTCGCTCACGACTTCAACAACTTGCTGACGCTGATCTCCGGTTACGCCGAGATTCTCGTGAACGATCTCGGCGCGACTCACCCGTCTCTCGAGATGGTGAGAGACATTCAGTCGACGGCATCGCGAGCATCAGTGCTGACGGCACAGTTGCAAACCATCGGTCGAACGCCGTCTCTGGAGCCTGTCATTGTCGATCCCGTCGCCATGCTCGAGAACAACGCCAACGTGATCGAACGCATTGTCGGCGAGACGATTGCGACGCGCTGGTCACTGGACTCCGATGTCGGAACCATTCGTGTTGACGTCGGCCAATTCGAGCAGATGATGTTGAATCTCGCGATCAATGCGCGCGACGCGATGGGCGACGGTGGCGAACTTCACGTCAGTGTCGACACAACGAGCGTGTCAGTCGAACGCGCCGCACAACTGAACGTCGAACCCGGTGCCTTCGTCGAGATTCATGTGTCCGACTCCGGAGTGGGAATGGACGCGGAAACTCTGGCCAAGTGCTTCGATACATTTTTCACCACGAAAGGCCCCTTCAAAGGAACTGGTATGGGACTCGCGGCCGCGCGACGCCTCGTCGAAGGAAGTCACGGAGCGATCAACTGCCGCAGTGAGGTCGGAGTCGGCACGGACTTCGAAATACTCTTCCCCGCTTTGGGCGTCGACGTCCTGGCACCCGAGGTAGTTCAGGAGATTCGTGAAGTGGGAACGGCCACTGTGCTCATCGCCGAAGATGACGACAATCTTCGCCGCCTCATGGCTCAAGTACTGCGTCGAAACGGATACCGCGTCCTCGTGACCGCTTCGGGTGAAGCAGCTCTCGAAGAAAGTCGATCGTTCGACAGCCCCATCGATCTGCTCGTGAGCGACGTGATGATGGGTGAACTCTCGGGTCCGGAGCTGGCGAAAACCCTCCAAGACGATCGAGCGACGCTGCGAGTGCTCTTGATCTCAGGCACCGCCGACAAATCGGTGACCAGTCACCTCGTTGAGGGTACGAGTGCCTTTCTCGCCAAGCCCTTTCGTCCCAGTGAGTTCATTGACGCTGTTCACGAGGTACTCGCGCGCGAACGCGTCAACTGACCGATTTCGCGCGAGCGTGCTCGCGATGAGGTACGAAATGAACCCCTTGGGACGATACGGTCTTAGGGATGACTTCGATTGAAACCGTCTTTAATCCCTTCGATACTGGATTTATGACGGTGCCGGGGACAGTGCTGGCACAGGCGCGCGAAGAGTCACCGGTCTTTTTCAGTCCGATCATCAACTCGTGGGTGGTGACCCGTTACGACGACGTGGTGGGGATTCTGCGCGAGCCCTCTCAGTTCTCGTCCAAGGAAGTCCTCTCGATCGTGGAGCTTCTCAGCCCAGAGATCGTCGAACTCTTTGGCGATGAGATTCCCATGGAAGGGACGCTGACCGGGGTCGACGAGCCCGACCACGGACGCCTCCGAAAAGTGCTGCAACCAGGCCTTTCCCCCGAGGCAGTCGCGGCGTACGAACCGATGATTCGCGCTCGGTGCGACATTTTGATTGACAACATGATGCGAGCCAACCAGGGCGATCTCGTGTCGCAGTTTGCCTATCCACTGCCGCTCAACGTGATCTCGGAGATCATTGGCATGCCCCGGGACATGGCGACGGGACTGCGCCAGGTGGTCGAGGACTGGGCGGCGCTCTCGACCGCGGCGTTATTTGGGGTGTCCCTCGAAGAGCAGATACTCCTCGCTAATCGAATACTCGAGGCTCACCGACTCTGTGCGCGACTCATCGAACAGCGATATCGCAATCCCCGCGGCGATCTTCTGTCACTGGTGGCTGCGGGACGCGACAGCTATCAACTCACCCCGCGAGAGATGCTCTCCCTCGTGCCCGGTCTCTTTCTGGCCGGACACGAGCCGTCGGCCAACATCCTCACCTCGATGTTCTGGCACCTGCTCTCAGTGCCGGACCGCTACGAAGCGCTGCTCGCCGATCCCAACCTCGGACCGCGCTATCTCGAAGAGACGCTCCGCCTCGAAGCCCCGGTCTTTGGGATGTGGCGAATCTCCTCGGAGGACGCTGTCGTAGGGGGACAGGAAATCAGCGCGGGCCAGCGGGTGTTCTTGGCGTACCTCTCAGCGAATCGAGATTCTTCGCACTACTCGGATCCCGACGAGTTCTCCATTGAGCGCGAGCGCGTGGCGCCGCATCTCGCTTTTGGGCGGGGCATCCATAGTTGCATCGGGGCGCCGTTGGCCAGACTCGAGGGCCGAGTGGCCTTAGAGGTCATCACCACGCGGATGCCGAGGTTGCAGCTCCACGCCGGATTCTCCCCGACGTATCAGCCACATCCTTTCTTGCGGGGTATGGCGGAGTTGCCGGTCACTTGGTAGGTCAGCCGCGCCGCTAGGAATGGCTGAACTGCTCGGCACACGTTCTAGTTGAGTTGCGGCTCGAAACGATAACCGACGCCGCGCACGGTCTTGATCCACTTTGGATGGTCGGGATCGGTCTCAATCTTGGCGCGCAGTCGACGAATGTGTTCAGTCACTGTGGCTTCGTTCTGCCACTCACTCGACGAAGCCCAGACGTGCTCCAACAGCTGTGAACGGGTGTAGACCTGACGAGGCGTGGAAGCGATGAAGCTGAGCAGCGCGAACTCCTTCGAGGTGAGGTCGAGCAAAGTTCCGGCGATGCGCACCTCATGGGTGTTCTCATTGATCTGCAGCTCGCCAAAGCTGATGTCGGGCGCTTCGATCAGGTGTTGGGCCGTATTCACGCCCGATCGGCGCAACACCGTCTCAATTCGCGCGGAGACTTCGCCAAGGGAGAATGGTTTGACGATGTAGTCGTCGGCTCCCAACTTGAGTCCCGCGATGCGTTCGGTCTCGAGTCCGCGCCCGGTGAGAAAGATGACCGGGACGTCGCTGATGAGGCGCAGATCACGAAGGACCTCGCGGCCGTCTTCAACGCCAATCACAATGTCGAGCAGTACCAGCTCGGGCTCCGTCGCGGAGGCGGACGCCAGGGCGGAGGCCCCATTACTCGCGACCGTCACCTGATACCCCTCATTTGAGAGGAATTTTTCTAACAATTTTGTGATTTCGGGGTCGTCATCAACGACGAGAATGCGGGTCATCGAACTCCCTCCGTGCCATCAGGGGTGAGTCGTGTCGGATATCGTCCGCAAGCTCCCATAAGGGCCATTCTACGAAGTCCGTTCACCCTTGTCATACGTCCGGAAGAACTTTCTTGTTGTCGACATTTAGTCAATCAGTCGACAGGTTCCTTGGAGAGGAAGCGGTTGAGGGCGTCGAGAGTTGCCATGGCCGCCGAGGTGACGTCGTTGTCGGACTGAGCGATACCGAACATGTCGGCGCCATCGGAGAACGGCCGCATCGTCACGATGACCGGCCATCCGCGCACGGTCGCCACGCTGATCACCGTCAAGAGGTAGAACGGCAGGTTGTAGCCGAGGTCGCGCAGCGCCGCGAGGGTCGCTTCGGCGCCTCCGAAGAGCTGGCCGCTGCCGGCTCGCCCGTAGCCCGTCTTACCCGCGAAGGAGAGCTCCACGTCGCAGTTGCCCGTCGTGGCGTTGAACTCTGAGCGCACCAGAGCGACGCGCACCGCCTGGACTTCGCGCGGCGCGAGGGCGCGGCTGGCGTCTTCCACGATGACCGAGGCGTCGGTGTAATAGAGATTGACGATCTGGGTGGCCATCACGCGAATGGCGCTCGGGTCTTGGCCGTGGGTGATGAGGGTCACCGCGTCGACGTCACCGTTTTCGCGGTGTCGAATTTCGACGTTCATGACTCCCGACAGGCTGCGGAGCTCGAGCTCGAAGTCTTCTTCAGTGGGTGACATCATCGGTGATTAAGACCCTTCTTTTCGTACAGTCGGGCGTCCGCAATGCGAAAGAGCTCCGACGGGTCGGTGGAATCGCGCGGTGACGAGGCGGTGCCGATGGTGAAGCCTACAAGTTCGCGCGCGGAGCCCAAGTGGCTGCGAAGTCGATCCGTGAAGCCCGACGAGTCGTGTCCATCGGCGTTCGAAAGGATGACCCCAAATTCGTCGCCGCCGATTCTCGCCGCCACGTCCCCGCTGCGCACCGAGCGGCGCATGGCGAGGCCGAACTGACGCAAGAGGTCGTCACCGATGGCGTGACCCAGCGAGTCGTTGATGGCCTTGAAACCGTTGAGGTCGGCGAGCACCAGCGTGAAGGCCCAGCCGTAGCGAGAACTGCGCACGCACGAGTCCTGCAAGGCGGCGTCAAAGGTTCGACGGTTGGCAATGTTGGTGAGCGCGTCGTGGGCGGCGCTAAATCGCGCCATGTGCAACGACAGCGACAGCTGGCACGCTGTGCGTACGGCGTCGCGTTCGACGTTGGGCACAATGTCGGGTTCACAGTAGACACCCGGTGCCGTACCGAGACGTGACGCCAAGTCGACACTGATCGCTTGACCGCCGGCACGAAACATCTGCGCGCCAAACGACTCGTGGCTCAAGATGACGACCGCGTCGTTCAGCGCGTACCGCTTCACCAAGACGTCGAGGACGGAGTAGATGAATCCGATGCCGAGTTCTGAGACCGACAGTTCGTCGAGCATGGTCTGAAACAACCACGGCTCATACTGCAACTGGTCGGGACCAGTCACGTCTTCGGACTCTCCTTCAAGAAGTGGGGTCAAAATGTTGTGCTCGCTAGTCCAAGAGTCAGTTCTTCGGGTCGAAGTAACGATGCTGGAACTTTACCCGCGGTCAACAATGGTTTCAGATCGTCGGGCGCCACCGGACGCGAGATGAGGTATCCCTGGCCGCGGTGACAACCAAGTCGGAGCAGTTCCTCGATGATGTCGACGCGCTCGATGCCCTCCGCGGTGACCCCGAGGTTGAGGACTTGTCCGAGGCGGATGATCGATTCGACGATGGCCCGGTCGTACGGGTCGGAGGTGATTCCTTCGACGAAGCTCATGTCCAGCTTTAACAGGTCGACCGGCAAGTGCTTGAGCTCGGTCATGGAGGCGAAGCCCGTACCGAAGTCATCGATGGCGACCTCGACGCCGATCTCGCGGAAACCGCGCAGGATGTTGGCGGTCTTCTCTGGTTCATCGACAACGGCGTACTCGGTGATCTCAATGCAGAGTCGCTCACCGGGAATGTCGTTGGCACTGAGGCAGTTCTCGACGAACTCCACCAGATCGGTCGCGGAGAACTCGGCCGGCGACATATTGACGCGGACGATGAGGGCGAGGTCGGGATATGCCACTCGCCACTCGGCCAGTTGGCGACAGGCTTCCGCGAAAACCCAGCGACCGATGGTGAGAACGAGTCCGGTCTCTTCCGCGACGGTAATGAATTCGGCGGCGTTCATGAGGCCCTTGGTCGGGTGCTGCCAGCGCACGAGCGCCTCGACCGACAACAATCGACCACTGCGCAGGTCCACTTCGGGCTGATAGTGCAGACGCAGTTCACCCTGCTCCAGGGCGTCGCGCAGCATGAGCTCCATACTCGAGCGCTCGTCGAGATCGGCGCGCATCTTCTCGTCGAGCAACACGGCCTTATTGCGGCCGCCAGCCTTCGCGACGTACATGGCGCCGTCCGCGGCGGCGAGGACATCGGAGTCGGATTCATTGGACTTCGTGTCCGCGATGGCGATACCGATGCTGGCCGTGTGCGAGACCAACTGGCCACCGAGATCCACAGGAGCCGCGACGAGTTCAAGCAAACGGTACGCGCTCGCGAGTACTTCCATCTCACTGTTGGCCTCGTCGAGCAGAACCACAAACTCGTCGCCTCCGAGTCGAGCGCAGTAGTCGTTCACGCGAATGCTGGTGCGAATGCGGTCAGCGATCGTGACGAGCAACCGGTCGCCGTTCGCGTGGCCGAGAAAGTCGTTCATCACCTTGAACCGGTCGAGGTCGATGATGAGAACGGCAGTATCGCGCCGAGCCGAGCGACGAATCTTCAGCTCACGCAGGAGCGCGCGACGATTGGGCAGGTCGGTGAGATCGTCGTGCAGGGCGATATAGGCGGTGCGCTCCTCGGCGTCGATCCGCGCTTGGAGTTGCACCAGCATGGACGCCACGGCTTGTAGGGCATTTACCTCAGAGGCCTTCCAGACCCGCAGTTCGAAGTGGATGAATCCGAGCACACCCCAGGTCACGTCACCGAGCAGGAGCGGCACGGCGGCGCCCATAACGACGGTTTCTCCACCGCTCTTTTCGACTCGCTCGAGGTAGTCGTCGCTGGTGTCGTCGATACCCGCGAGATACGGTCCGCGGAGGTCCTTGGTGACCATGAAGAGAGGGTCGGAGTCGAAGCGCACCTCGCCGAGGGGATCCGGACCGGTGTAGTCGGTGCGCACCGGCCACTCCGCCTCGAGCATGCTGAGACCACGAACGTGATCGTTGCGGCGCAAAAACGCCACGTCAGAGTCGAGGAACTCCGCCAAGACGCGAGTCGTCCAGGCGAGGGCCTCGCTGCGGGTGGCGGCGGTCGCCGACATGAGATGCTCCGCGACTTGGCTGACCAACTCGTCGAGACGACGCTGATGCAGGAGTTCGCCTTCGCGGCTGGTCTGTGAAGCGACTTTGCTAAAGAGCCCGCCGAACGCGCGAACAATGGAAAACTCGCGTTGACTCCAGACCCTTCCGTGACGGGCCACGATGAGAGCCCCCACAATTTGGCCGCTCGAAAGCTCAATCGGCTCGACGAGAATGCCCCATTCGGTGTCTTCGATCGTCCAGGTGAATGATCCGAACTGTTCTTTGCCGTTGAGCTGAGTTCGCACGCGTTCGCGGATCAGCTCGAAGGCGTCCTTGGCCTCGGTGTTGACGATCGGGTCTACGTGAAAGCCGGGAATTGGCCGGTCGGACGTCGAGATGACGGCGACGATTTCGGCCCGGGGCGTGACGTGGTGGAGGGTCTCCACAACAAGTCGCGCTTCATCGCCTACTTTCAAAGGGTCTGAATGCGTGAGATCTCCCACGTATGAACCGCCTTCTCCGTCGATAGGCCTGAAAAACCAAGATTAGCAGGGGGTCCGGGGACTTCGAAAGTGCTTGTATAGCAATGTTTCTAAGGAATCTCAGCCTTGGTGAATGGCCTAAAACCTCATATTTTGTATGCGTTTATCGATCCGTTGACGCTCGCCCCATTGCTCGACCCATTACTCGACACCATGTCAAGATTCCTGGTGAGAACGTGGCTAAGAGGCCGGCGGATGCTGTGCACCGACGGGGGCGCCGCGTGGATTACGCGCAAAACCATGGCCATGGTCTCACCTTCTGCCAGGTCCCAGGCCTCGTGGAATCGCTTGGACAGGGCGTACAGTTCATCGAGGTGACGTTCCCCGCCGAGGTTCAAAAGATCACGCTCGTCCTTCGCGTATAGGAACAGGGGCGAGACAGGCTGGGCCGAGAGCCCTTCGGACTCCGCGCTCAACCAGAAGCGTTCGATCGCCGCTCCTCCGCGCACGTACCAACTGGGATCGGCCTTGGGCACCGTGATGAGGGCCAGGGCGGAGCTCGAGGAGACCATCGCTTGGGTTCGAAGCCCTAATGCTTGGCCTCCGCGCCAGTCGCTCAGTTGAGCCATCACGTCGGGGCGAGAGAGCAGCTCAAGAGCCCCCATGCTCGCCGGGTCCATGTCCAGGGTGCGAACGTCCATGCCTTCTTCGAGCGAATCGCGCCCGGGCCAGCGAAGTTCCGAGAGCATCTGTTGATGAACAGTTGGAATCAGAAAGCGAAGCCTGTCGGACTCGGCGAGGAGTTTTGCGTAGACCTCGATGCGATCGCGATCGGTGGCGAAGCGCAACGTCGCGCCCTCTCGCTCGACACCACGAGCGAGAAGCGCAATCGTGGCCTCATCGATCTGCTCGGGCTGACCGAGACGACGATTCGCGGCTCTCGTGGAGACCGACGGCTGCAGTTGCGCCAGCGCCGCGTCTATTTGATTACCGAGATGCAACGTCGCCACGTGCTCGGAGTTGACGCCGTCGGGAAACAGTTGAACGGAGCCCAGTCTCTTTATGGACGCCGCGGCAACGCGCGCGTTGAAGAGTGCCGCACCGACGGCCACGTAGCTGCCGCGAAGTTGGACATCCATCAAGGACGAACTGCGCTCGGGAGTGACGAAGAAACGGATCTCGTCGTGCTCGGCCTCAAAGCGCCACGGCTGCACGTTGCCTCCCGAGGGCGCGCGGCGCGCAGCGTCGACGATGAACTCGATGGGATCATCACTGTTCGTGAGGGGATCGTCGGGTGGCGGCAGTAGGAGTAGATCCTGCGCCTCGGTCGACGTATCGACGGGCCCGACGGCGGACAGTATCTCTTCGACGTCGAAGCGCACGCGACCGGAGTTCAGCTCTCCGCCGAGACCGAAGCGGCGCACCGCGGCAGCCACCGTGACGGCGCCGAGAGTAACTTCGCTCGCCAGTTGCGGCCACCCCGTGACGGTCGAGCCGAGTTCGAACATTGATGCCGCCCCGCGAGCGGAGACGTCGTTTGCACCGAGCAGTCGAATCACGAACGGACTCTTCTGCGCCGTCGTCAGTCCGGCCAATCGGGTCGAGTCCATGTCGCCGAGCAAACCATGAAAAAGCGATCGGTCGGGCTCGAGGTCAAAGCGCTCGACGTCGAGAACTCCACGGTCGCTCGTCTCCATGATCACCGGGATGCCGCGCTCGCGAGCACCCTCTCTCACCAGGAACTTCATGTCGAGCGAGTCGCATTCTTCGATCACCAGATCGAGTCCATCCAGGAACAAACCGAGGTTGTCGGCGGTGACGCCATCGGGCTGAACGATCACGCGAAGGTAGGGATCAATTTCGGCGATGCGACGCGCCGCGACGACCGCCTTGTTGACGCCCAGGTCGACGACACTCGCGGGTACGCGATTGAGATTCGACAGCTCGAGCGTGTCAAAGTCGGCGAGTCGAAGTTCGCCGACGAGTCCCTCCATGGCCAGCACGTGGGCAATGGAGTGTCCGGCGCTGACGCCCACGACGCCGATGCTCAGCGTGCGCAGTCGGGCTTGTTCATCCCGGGTCAACTTGTTGTGGTTGCGATCCAGTCGCAACGCGCTAAAGGCGCGCGGTCCGAGAAGACGCACGAGAGCACGACGCCACGGATAGTAGACCCATCGCTGACCTTCGTCGAGAAGCGAGCGCGAGGGCTTCGGGTGAACCTCACCGAGTTGGGCGACCTGTTCCTCGAAGCGGTCGAGTATCTGCAGCGAAGGATCTTCGCGCAGAACACGAAGGACCTCGCGTTGACTGCGCTCCGTGACGTCAAGCACGATGGGACGGCGCGAGCGCATCATGATCGAATCGCCCTCGACGACACCGGGACCCGACTGTGACGGTCCGCGCGACAGCTGCTCGCCTTCGAGACGCAATGCTTGTTGGTTGCTCTCGGTGCTCAGTTCATAACTCAGCGTTCGACGAAACGCGACGGCCACGGTGCGGTAGCGATCATCGGGGAAGGGGACCCAGGACGTGCCAACTTGCACCCCGCCCGTAACGGCGGCCACGGCGAGAAGTCGATCGGCCACGGCGGCGATGGAGAACTCTGCTCCCAGCCAGTTCATGGCGTGAATCCAACAGCGCGCCAACGCCACCGCCAGCCGCTGACCAACCACGGCCTCTCCCTTGGACCACGCGCCTTTCACCTCGAGCGCGCCAAAGCGGACTTCACTGTCGATGAGCGCGGCGATGTCGGCGATGTCCGGCGCGGCGGCCATCTCTTCGATCATGTTGGCCTGATGGCTGCTCTCCAAGGGTCCGTGAAAGCGCACTCCCGCGACGGCCTCGCCGTCCGCGTTGAAACCTAGGAAGAAGAGGGGAACACCACTGCCGTCTTCAAAGTCGCGACGACGCAGGGTCTCTTCAAAGCCGTAGCTTCGATAGACGCCTTCGGCCCCGTCAAGGTACTGTCGCCACAGGTCGGGCCGCTCGAGCGGGTTATGACCTTCGAAGCGAACTCCGGAAGCGTGGTCGACAAAGCTCGCTCCGTACCTATACCTTTGTCCTACTGCGTTTCTCACTGAGAGCCTCTCGACACGTCGAAATTGATGGGGTGATCTATTCGGAGCCCTGCCGTTTACAAAACTATAATTTGACGACTCGTGTTTTTGAGGGAGGCTCGCTCAGCGTTGATAGCGAGTCCCCGCGTATTCCATCTTGTTGTTATCAAGTGATCCACTTTGCACTACGAGTGAACGCAACTCGAACGCAACTTTATTCACGCGCGAGACTCGTTGCCACGTATATTCGAGTCACACTGTACCGAGGGGGAAATGAGACGTGCTAGCAGTTCTCATCGTCGGTTGCGCTCTCTTCGGCCTCGCCGTCGGATCCTTTTTGAACGTCGTGATCTACCGAGTTCCGCGCCACGAGTCGATCGTTTCGCCGCGATCGCGCTGTCCCAGTTGCTCCGAGCCAATTAAGGAGTATGACAATATTCCAGTACTTTCTTGGCTTCTCCTGCGTGGTCGTTGCCGGAACTGTCAGGCTCGCATATCTCCTCGATACCTCGTGGTTGAGCTCATCGGCGGTGCACTCTTTGCCGGCCTGGCCGCGCGCATGGGCTTCGCGTGGGAATTGCCCGCCTATCTGATTTTTTTGTCATCGCTGCTCGCCTTATCGTGCATCGACCTCGAACTACTCGTGTTACCAAAAAAGATTATTTACCCGACGCTCCTCCTCGTCGCACTGTTGTTAGTTGTGGCGTCGGCCGCCACGCACGACTGGGACAGATTGCTGACCGGCGCCATCTACGCAGCTGGTTGGTTTGTGATCTTCTTCCTCATGAACTTCGCGAGTCCGCGCGTCCTCGGTTTTGGCGACGTGCGACTCGCGCCACTACTTGGTCTCGCGCTCGGCTGGCTGGGGTGGCGTTACGTGGTGCTCGGTTTCTTCTCCGCAAACTTGATTGGCGCCGTAATTGGCCTCTCACTCATCGCACTGAAGCGTATGAACCGTGACCAACCGGTGCCCTACGGCGTTTTCCTGGCGGCAGGCGCGGCACTCGCAATCTTCGCTGGTCCCGAGATTGGGTCGCACTTCCACAACATCCGCTGAACTAGTAGACAATCTCCATACGAAGACCTTCGCTGTCCCATTCGGCGTCGGAGGGAATGCGCTTCGCCGACTTGGTGAATACCCGGCGCGCGCTCGCGACCATGGCCGCCACGTCGATCAAGCTGCGCATAGAAACTCCGGGAATCTGTGCGTCGAGAACAGTCGAGATATTCGGCACCTTCTTCATCAATATCTCCATGCGCTCGATGCGGCCTTCGCCGGTTTTCTTCGATATCTGCAGCGGCGTGAAATCGTTCAGGAGAAAGAAACTGAGTTCGGGATTACCTTCGTACACCTGTCGTTGCCGGTACGGCGACATTTCTTTGAAGACTTCGACGTAGGCGGACATGCGCTGGATGGCGATGGCGTCCAGGTGGTCCTCGGGTAAGGCGTACCCGCGACGGAGCACGTCGAGAGTGGGCGCGTTGTGAATGAGCGATCCGCGATGTCCCAGCATCTGGCGCGCCTCGGTGTCGCACGTGCGCGGTCCTCGGTCCCTTGAGTCGCGGTATCCGATGGGCGCGTAGACGACCACGCTCGAGAAAGAAGGCCGTTCGTCCAACACTTCGAGAAACGTCTCGTAGACCTTGGGCGGTTCCGGCGCGAATGTTCCCCCCTGTACCTTCGCGCTTGCGACGAGCCACTTATTACGCGACGGCGTCGCCGCAGCGACGATGGAATACGGGAGTTCCGGACCGCGTCGAGGAGCCATGTACCGCTAACCCTTCGCGCGAGTCAATTCCAGCTGCTCAAGTGTGCGGATCAACTCCTTGGGGTGAGCGGTAACGCTCATCGCGTCTTCATAGGAGATGACACCATCGGCAATCATGGTGGCCAGGCTGCTCTCAAGAGTCATCATCATCTCTTTGGTGTTGGTGAACATGACGTTGGCGAGCTGGTTCGAGCGACCTTCGCGAATCAGGTTGCGCACGGGGCTCGTCGCGATGAGCACTTCGTACGCGGCGACCATACCGCCGCCAATCTTGGGAATGAGTCGCTGAGCAATGATCGCGCTCAGTGACGAAGCGAGCTGTACCTTGGTCTGCTCCTGCCGCCACGCGGGAAACACGTCGATGATTCGGTCGATGGCCTGAGGCGCGTCGTTGGTGTGCAACGTGGCGAAGACGAGGTGACCAGTTTCGGCCATGGTCAGAGCGATCTGGATCGAGTCAATATCGCGCATCTCACCGATCAACAAGACGTCGGGGTCTTCGCGCAGGGCCGAGCGCAGGGCTCGGTCGAATGAAGGGCTGTCGAGGCCGACCTCGCGTTGAGAGACCGCGGACATTTTGTGGTTGTGGACGTACTCAACCGGGTCTTCAATGGTGAGGATGTGCGCCGCGCGCGTTTCATTGATCTTGTCAACGATGGCGGCCAGCGTCGTGGATTTTCCCGAACCGGTGGGACCGGTGACGAGAACGAATCCCCGCGGTTGCTGGGCGACCCAGGTGGCCGCCGGCGGCAGACCTAGGTCGTCGAACGTAGGAATTCTCGCGGGAATAACACGCAAGGCCAGGGCGGTCTGACCACGCTGGGTGAATATGCTGCCGCGGATGCGGGCGCGGTCCGCCCAGGAGAACGCGAAGTCGACGTCGAGCATCTCTTTGAAGATCTCGATCTGGCCAGGCGTTAGCAACGGGTGGGCGATTTCGTCAATCTGCTCACCCGTCAGTACTGGCGCGCCCTCGAGGGGGCGCAACTTACCGTCGACGCGAATGCGCGGGGCTGAACCTCCCGAGAGAAGGAGGTCGGAGCCACCTTGGTCCCACAACTGTTGGAGCCACGGATCGATGGCTTTGGTTTCGGCGCTTGGGTTCATGGTTTTATCCTTCCGCGAGCACGAATGCGACTCGCCTTTCGTGACTCATTTTCAATGCCCTCGCTCGCTCAGCCTTGGAGGCGGCGAAACTGTCGCGCCCGGTTTGCCGATGCCTCTGCGCGCCCAACAACCCCTTCAACACCCAAGGTACCAAAGGACTTACGACAGATACGGGACGCGGGACGGTCATCTTGGCTTACTTAACTCCGGTGCAACTGGCCGGACCCGTGTAGGCGATACCAGAGGCAATGCCGCCGGTGCCAATGGTGGTGGGGTACGTGCCCGAGGATGAAGCCCAAGGAGCCTCTACGATGAGCGTTCCACCAGCGTTAATCCCAAAGCCGTAGTGGGTTCCGTTGGAAGGCCACGAGCTGATGTACTGGCCACCAAGGCTCGATGTGCCCGTCACCAGTGAGGTGATGGTTACTGTGGGCGTGCCACCGTTCTCAGCGTTGAATGCCGAGATCGCCGTCGCGACGGTTGCACCGTCGGCCTGGCAGGCGGAGAGCGCACTCTTGCCCGTGATGCCACCCAACGCGAAAATCACGACGGCGGCGAGGATGCCGAGCACCACAATAACGATGAGGAGTTCGATCAAGGTAAAACCATCGATCTCACCAGCGTCCCTGCGGCGCTTCAACTTTTGGTAC
>JBAQZL010000013.1:0-22331 GCA_049790955.1 Acidimicrobiales bacterium | reverse complement strand
TCAAGAGGTCGCGGGCGCCCGTGTCCGAAGACGGGTGGCGCAGCTTGCTCATGGCGCGCGCTTCGATTTGGCGAATGCGCTCGCGCGTCAAGTTCATCTCGGCGCCCACATCTTCGAGGGTGCGAATCTCGCCCGCTCCATCGAGGCCAAAGCGCATCCGCAGAATCTTCTGCTCGCGCTCGTCGAGCGGCTGGAGAAGCTTCTCGATAGCGGCGGGCATCATCTTCACCGCGGCCACGTCGAAGGGCGACTCGGCTGAGCGGTCTTCCACGACGTCACCGAGTTCGGCGTCGCCGTCTTCGCGCAACGGCTCTGAGAGCGAAATTGGCTCCGAGCGAAAGCGCAGGGCCTCGATCAGCTTGTCTTCGGGCATCTCGCACTCTTCGCAGAGTTCTTTGATGGTGGGGGGACGACCGAACTTCAACTCAAGACGCGACTGCGCCTTTTGGACGCGAGCGAGGGTGTCGCCGGCGTGCACCGGGAGGCGGATGGTGCGCCCGGTGTTGGCAATTCCGCGGGTGATGGCTTGGCGAATCCACCACGTGGCGTAGGTCGAGAACTTGAAGCCTTTGCGCCAGTCGAACTTCTCCACGGCGTGCATGAGGCCGAGGTTGCCCTCCTGGATGAGGTCGAGCAGCGGCAGGCCCGACGCCTGGTACTTCTTGGCGATGGAGACGACGAGGCGCAAGTTGGACTGCACGAAGTCGCGTTCGGCCTGGTCACCACGGTGAACGGCCCGCTTAAGGGCCTGCTTGCGGCTCGGGGTGATCTTGATCTTCTTGTCGTTCTCGGACGCCTCGAGTTCGGCCTTCGCTTCGCGGCCTTCCTCAATGGTCTGGGCGAGGTGAACCTCGTCGTCCTTCGTGAGAAGGGTGTACTGGCCAATGTCAGAAAGGTAGAGACGTACGAGGTCTTCATCGTCACGATCTATACGGTCTTTCGCCATGGGTTCCTCTTCTGCTGGACGGAGCTAGTAACTCCCGTTACTAGTGGTTATACGGGGATACGCAACCTACCGGGAAATCCCGAAACTATCGGCATATCCAGCCTCTTCGAGACGCTGGCTGAGCCCCCGAGCCTGCTCTTGCCAGTGCTCATCCTCAATGGATCCCTGGCTTTTCGCCACTTCGCCGACCGCCAATATCTCGGCCAACATCACGCCAGAGGCGTCGCGCAGAACCTCGAGAGCGTCCTCTTCGAACTCGACATATTCCCTCGCATCGCGCAGCGACACCAGTACTCGCGGGCCGACCACCATGGCGAGGCAGAAAAGCAGCATCGCGCCGGTCAGGTCGTCGGCCACCGACTCGAGGAGCACGTCGTGCAAGGCCGGGACTGATTCGTTCTGCACCTCAACGAGGACCTCACGAAGAGAGAGGGCCACGTCACCCATCGCGCGCGCCGCTTCATAGGTGCGCACCACGTAGGCGTCGTTGGTGAGATTCGGTGCGCTCGCGCCCAGCACTTGATACATCGTGTCGAAGCACGAAAACAGGTGCTCGAGCGATTCGCGCGACATCAGGCTTCAGGACGAAAGGCGTTGGTGATCGGCATACGTCGATCTCGTCCGAAGGCCTTTTTCGAAATGCGGACGCCCGGCGGGGTCTGGCGACGTTTGTACTCGCTGCGATCGACGAGGCGGGTAATACGCGTGACGAGCGCGCGGTCGTACCCGAGCGCAATGATCTCCTCGGCCGTGGCGTCGTCCTCGACGTAGAGCTCGAGCATGGGATCGAGCACGTCGTAGGGCGGCAAGGACTGGTCGTCGCGTTGATCGGGCCGCAACTCCGCCGTCGGCGCCTTTTCCAACACGGACTCGGGAATTGGCTCGGCGTCCCCGTCGCAGCGAGCGAGTTCATTGCGATAGCGACAAAGTTCGTAGACGAGAGTCTTGGACACGTCCTTAATGACCGCAAAGCCCCCGGCGGTGTCGCCATAGAGAGTCGAGTATCCGACTGCCATCTCCGACTTGTTCCCCGTCGTCAGCACGATCGCGCCGGTCGCGTTCGAGAGCGCCATCATCAAGACGCCGCGGATGCGCGACTGGAGGTTCTCGTCGGTGAGGCCCTCGGGTTCGTCGCCCAACACCGGGGCGAGTGACAGCGAAAACGTGCGATGCAGATCCTCTATCGGTATGCCGACGAGCTCGATGTCGAGGCGATCGCACAACTCGCTGGCGTCCTCGAGTGACAGGTCGGACGAAAAGCGACTGGGCATCGCGAAACCGCGCACCGCCCGCGCACCGACGGCATCGACTGCGATCGCCGCGACCAGAGAAGAGTCGACACCCCCGGACAGCGCCACGATGGCCTCTCGAAACCCGTTCTTGCGTAAGTAGTCGCGCGTACCCATAACCAGTGCGTCGTAGATCTCCTGATGCGTATCGAGCGGCGCTTCGAGTCGATTGACCGTGGTCGCACGGGCGCGGGTCTCGTCGCGCACGTAATTAGCGACAACCTTCACGCCCGCGCTCGATTCGGGGGCATCGAGTTCACAAATCAACAGATCTTCGCTAAAGGCGCTGGCCCTCGCCATGACGTGGCCCTTGGCGTTCACTGCGAAACTCTGACCGTCAAAGACCAACTCGTCTTGCCCCCCGACGAGATTCACATAGGCGATGGCGCAGTTGGTCTCACGAGCCCGCTCGCGCAGCATTGCTTCACGCTCCTCACGCCGACCCCTCGCGTACGGGGAGGCATTGGCAACGACGATCAGCGTTGCACCTTGAGCCGCGAGTTCAGCGGCCGGACCCGCGCTCGTCCAGACGTCTTCGCACACCAACATGCCAACGGCAATGCCATTCACGTTGATGATGGATTGCGGGCCTTCTCCGGACTGAAAGTAACGTCGCTCATCGAAGACGTCGTAGTTCGGCAGTAGTCGCTTACTTGCCGCCGCAGCCACACCGTCGTCGCCGAGTGCGACAAGTACGTTCGCGACGCGGATTCGCGACGCCCCGTCGAGAAGATTGCTCACATCGCGTCCGTCGCTGGTGGGAGCCAGCTTGACGCCGTAGGTCCCTTCGGGAACCACGGTGCCAACGAGAATTGGAGGGAGATTGTCGGCTTTGGCGAGATCCAAAAGGGCCTGAGCGCTGGCCTCGATGAAACCTTCCTTCAACAGGAGATCTTCCGGTGGATAGCCCATCAAGGAAAGTTCCGGCGTCACGACGAGATCGGCGCCGACGAGGGCGGCCTGGGCGCGAAAACGGCCAAGCGTCTCGACGTTCTGGGAGAAGCCGCCGACGACCGCGTTCATCTGGGCGAGAGCGAGTCGCAGCGTAGCCACGTTCGGAGCCTACCGGTGCAACTTTCTCGTCGTCTAGGGCTAACGCGAAGCGGCCTCGCTCGCCCGCGAAAGGTTCACACGGGGTTAACAGAACTGGGGGTTCGACAGGCTGGTCACCCACAAAACTGGAAGCAATCGCGTGAGCACGCGATCAACACCTAAGGAGCATCGTTGTCGTATCAGGCTGAATACATCTGGATTGACGGAACCGAGCCGACTCACAAGCTTCGGAGCAAGACCAAAATCGTCGCCAACGGCAAGAAGCCTCCTGTCTGGGGCTTCGACGGTTCGAGCACGAACCAGGCGACCGGCGACCACTCGGACTGTGTCTTAGAGCCCGTCTTCATCTGTCCCGACCCATTGCGTGGGTCGCATGACGTGCTGGTCATGTGCGAAGTACTCCTTCCCGACATGACCCCGCACCCGACGAACAATCGCGCGCGTGCCGTTGCAGTCGCGAAGAAGTTCGCGAGCTTCGAGCCGAAGTTCGGCATCGAGCAGGAATACACGTTCTTCCAGGACGGCCGACCCTACGGCTGGCCCGAAGAAGGATTCCCCGCGCCGCAGGGCCCGTACTACTGCGGCGTTGGAGGAGACAAGATGCCCGGTCGCGACATCGTCGAAGCTCACACTCTCGCGTGTCAACGCGCGGGCATCGGCATCGAAGGGACGAACGCGGAAGTGATGATGGGACAGTGGGAGTTTCAAGTTGGCGTTCTCGACGCGGTCGCCATTGGCGACCAGTTATGGACGGCTCGCTGGCTGCTCGAACGCATCGCCGAAGAGTTCGAAGTCGACGTGAGCTTCGACGCCAAGCCCATCAAGGGCGACTGGAACGGGGCGGGAGCGCACACGAACTTCTCCACCAAACAGATGCGTGCAGCTGGCGGCATGGACGCGATCATCGCGGGATGTGAAGCGCTCGGTACGCGAGTCAACGAGCACATCGCGGCGTACGGCGTGGGCATCGAGGATCGCCTCACCGGTGCGCACGAGACGGCGCCCTACAACAAGTTCTCCTACGGTGTCTCGAACCGCGGCGCGTCGGTGCGTATTCCGGCCGCCGTGGCCGCCGCCAAGCGCGGTTACCTCGAGGACCGCCGTCCGAACGCCAACATCGACCCGTACGTCGTGTCGGCCCTCATCGTCGAAACCATCTGCGGCGCCGCAAAAGCCCCGGCGGTTAAGAAAGCCGTGAAGAAGGCTCCGACGAAAAAGGCAGCTGCGAAGAAGGTGGCGAAAAAAGCCGCGAAGAAAGTGGCGAAGAAAGCCGTCAAGCGATAGCGGACTGCTCGATGTAAGTCCCCCCAACAGGACTAGGAAGACCCGCCGCGAAAGTGGCGGGTCTTCTTGATTGGCCCGCAAATTGAGGGCTTTAGATGAAGGTGCGAGAATGGGCGACATGCAAAGTCAGGCGCAGTATGTGTTGCGAACCGTGGAAGAGCGCGGGGTGCGCTTTGTGCAGCTCTGGTTCACGGACGTGCTCGGACGCCACAAGGCCTTTCACGTCACTCCGGCCGAGCTGGAGGATGCCCTCGACCAGGGGATGACCTTCGACGGCAGCGCCATCGACGGCTTCTCGCGCACAACCGAGTCCGACCTCCTGGCCAAGCCCGACCTCACGACCTTTCAACTTCTGCCGTGGTACCAACAAGGCGAAGGCATCGCGCGAGTCTTTTGCGACATCGTCAACATCGACGGCACGCCCTTTGAAGGATGTCCCCGCCAGCAACTGCGCCGCGTCTTGGAAGGCGCCCTCGGCCAGGGATACACCTTCTTCGTCGCTCCAGAAATTGAGTACTTCTACTTCAACGACCTCAACCCCGCGAACATCCCCGTGCCGATCGATCGTGGGAGCTACTTCGATCTCACACCGGACGACATCGCAAGTCAGCTGCGTCGTCGCACGGTTCTCACGCTCGAAGAGATGGGCATCGGTGTCGAGCACGCTCAGCACGAAGACGCCCCCGGCCAGCACGAGATCGACCTGCGCTACACCGACGCCCTCACCATGGCTGACACCGTGATGTCACTTCGCCACGTGGTGAAGGAACTCGCGCGCCAGGAAGGCATCGCGGCGAGTTTCATGCCCAAGCCCCTCGTCGGAGTTCAAGGGTCGGGCATGCACACTCACGTGTCGCTGTGGCGCGACGACAAGAATGCCTTCATTGGCGAGCACACCTACGGACTCAGCGATCTGGCGGCGAAATTCATCGCCGGCCTCGTTCGTCACGCACCCGAGATCACGGCCGTCACCAACCAGTGGGTCAATTCCTACAAACGTCTGGTTCCCGGCGTCGAAGCACCCATCGGCGCCGAGTGGTCTCACTACGACTCGGCCGCCCTCGTGCGAGTGCCCTCCGTGAAGCCCGGTCGTATCGACTCGACGCGCATCGAATATCGCTCACCGGACTCGGCGACAAATCCCTATCTCGCCTTCGCCGTCATCCTCGCCGCGGGAATGCGCGGGGTGATGGGCAACTACGAACTGCCCAAGGAGGGCAAGCGAACCGCTCCTCTACCCCAGTCATTGGCCGAGGCGCTCAACTTGATGGAGAAGTCGGCCCTATTGCACGAGACGCTCGGCAGCCACCTCGTTGAGTGGTTTCTTCGTAACAAGCGCGCGGAGTGGGACGACTACCGCACGCAGGTCACGGCCTTCGAACTCGAGCGCTATCTACCGTTGCTGTGAGTATCGACGTCGTACTCTGTGTTCCCTCGTGCGAAGGGCCGGTGCGCAAAGCCTTTGACGTGACGGGAGTGACACCGGCGATCGCGGCGTCGGCGCGATTGAACGAGATAGCGGCGCTTGAACCCACCGACGGCTTCTCGGGCGCCGTCATCAACGCGGCCGCCCTCCCCTTCACTGAGGCCATGAGCCTGTGTCGACAGTTGCGCCAGCGCGAACGAGGCGTCGGACCGATCATCTTGCTTCTCGATCACTACCAACTCGACGACCTCACGTTCCGCGAGGATCTCTTCGACGACTTCGTCGTAGGGCCCTATGACGTGAGCGAACTCGCGACACGCCTGCGTCATCGCTTACGCCGAGCCGGTAACGAGAGCGTCGCTCCGCGTATCGAGCACGCCGAACTGTCGATGAACCTAGAGACCTACCAAGCCTCCATTGCCGGACGCGTGATGGACCTCACCTACATGGAGTACGAACTACTGCGCTTTCTCGCAACCAACCCGAACCGCGTCTTCACGCGCGCGACGCTGCTCAGTCGCGTGTGGGGCTACGAGTACTACGGTGGCGCCCGCACCGTCGACGTGCACGTGCGACGCCTTCGCGCAAAGTTGGGCGAGGAGTACGCGCACCTGATTCAAACGGTGCGATCAGTCGGCTACAAGTTCGGGACCTCGAACGAGGTCAACGACTAGTTCTCGGGCTTGTACGCCCAAAACTCTGCTTCGGCCTTCGCGCCCCGGGGCAACTGCGCCACGGCAACGGTGCTTCTCGTGGGAAGTGGATCGCTAAACGCGTCCAACCAGACCTCGTTGCAAGCGGAGAAGTCGTTCATGTCCAGGATGAAGATCGTGGCCTTCACGACGTCGCTCAGCGTGGCCCCCGCTTCAGCGAGTACCGCGGTCGCGTTGACGAGCGCCTGACGAAGTTCGGCCGCTGCACCGCCTTCGACGAGTTCACCGGTGTCGGGAAGTAGTCCCAACTGACCAGACACGATCACGAAATCGCCCGCACGGCGCCACGGCGAGTAGAAACGCGGAGTGTACATGTGACTCAGCTGAAGGAGTTGCCGCACCCGCAGGTACGAGTGGCGTTGGGATTCGTAATGTGAAAACCCGCGCCTTGGAGACCGTCGGTGAAGTCCAACGACGCGCCTACCAATAGTTCGGCGCTCGCCGGGTCAACCACGACCTTGATGTCACCGAAGGCGTTGACGATGTCGTCGTCGGCCACTTCGGAGTCGAAATACATGTCGTAGTTGAAGCCCGAGCAACCGCCCGACTTCACAGCGACGCGAAGGGCTAAGGGCTCGTCGGCACCGGCCGCGCTAATCAGTTCGGCAACCTTTGATACGGCGGCGTCGGTCAGCGTGATCGCATCGGTAGATTTCGTGGTCAAATTCACGTTGGTGGTGCTCATGGCGGCTCGGCTCCTTTAGGAATCTCTACGTCCATGGTAGCGAAGGATTTTACGATTGAACACCTCAGAAAGTGGCGCTTTCAGGCCGGCAGGTCGTTAAATCCCTCGTCGCCGGGAGTCACGATGACCTGAACGCCCTCGCGCTCGATGATTCGCGGCTCAATCGCCGTGATCGGCCCCAGCGCACCGGCGTAGTCGACTACCTCTACAGCGGTCGAGAAGTGCGCCACTGCCTCCAGATTCTTGATGGTCGGCGGCACCATGTCGAACTCGCCACGCTCCTGGGCTGCGAGAGCGTCCAACGGGCGTATCCAGCGGTCCGCGACGGTCTCGTTCGCGTCGTGCGTCGCCGGTTGGCCCGCGGGCGCGAGCGCGACGAAAAAGCGTGTGTCGTAGCGTCGGGGCATCCCGACGGGCGTGATCCAGTGCGCGAGGTACGCGACTCCGCGCAGATCGAGTCGAACGTTCTCTCGACGCAATACCTCAGAAAACGTAATCTCACGGGCGTTGAGTGCTCGGCGATACTCGACGAGCCTCGCCAAGTCGCTGGGCGTGGTGAATCGAATCTCGTGGCCCTCGTCGTCGGTGACGATCAAGAGGCCGGCCTCTTCGAAGAGCTCGCGCAGGCTCGCCACGTAGTAGCTGAGTCCTCCCATCAGGAGCCCGAGCCGGGTCGAGGCGACTTCGTCGCTCACCCCAAAAACCGGTGCGTCCGCGTCAGCGTCATCGAGCGCTCCACCCGGGAAGACGAAGACACTGGCCATGAATTCGCTGCGAGCGTTGCGTCGCAGCATAAGAATCTCGTAACCATTGGGAGCATCACGTAACGTCAAAACCGTGGCCGCGGGGCGAGGAACAAGAGTTTCGGCCATGGGCGACAACTTATCGAGTCGACTCTCGCCGTGAACCGTAATAGTTGCGTCCACTAAGTTTGTGGGTCGAACAACAAAGGAGCACCGTGGCTAACAAGTCGCCAGCTAAGAAGCGCCCGACGTCGGCCCGACCCCCCGCGCGCGGCGGACGCCCCGCCGGACTCTTCACGTGGCTGGCCGTTGGTCTGGTCGTGGTCGTGGTCGCGGCACTCGTCATCATCAAGGTCGCCAGTGGTGGCTCGAACACTCCGAGCACATCGGGAGGCTTTCAGGCCGCCACGCCAGCAGAGGTGACACAACTCACCACGATCCCCGCGTCTGTCTTTAATACGGTAGGCATCACTTCGCCGGTGGCTCCCGTCACCCCACCACAGCTCGTGAAGGGCCAGCCGGCCCTGACGACCACGAGTCCCACGGGCGAGACGCTCCCCGAAGTTGTCTACATGGGCGCCGAATACTGCCCGTACTGCGCGGCCCAACGTTGGACCACCATCATCGCGCTCAGTCGCTTTGGCACGTGGAAGGGACTGGGAGTCATGTCCAGTTCATCGACCGACTACGCACCGAACACTCCGACCTTTACCTTCCAGAAGGCGACCTTTACCTCGAAGTATCTGGTCTTTAAGAGCGTGGAGGAATTCACGAATCAGCCCGACGCGGCTAACAGCTTTTACTATCCCTTGCAAACACCGACAGCTCAAGAGGCTGCCCTCATCAAGAAATACGACGAGCCCAAGTACATCACCGGCCTCACGTCCTCAACAGCGGAGTCCATTCCCTTCATTGACTATGGGAACAAGTACTTCGTCGTCGGCGCGAGCTACGGTCCTCTGACCCTCGCCGGCAGCACGCGCGCCAACATTGCCTCGGGGCTCAGCAACGCGACGAGCCCTATCACTCAAGCCATTATCACTTCGGCCAACTATCAGACTGCCGCAATCTGCACGATGACGAAGGATCAACCGGCCAACGTGTGCACGTCTCCGGCGGTGAAGACGGCTGACAAGGCGATGGGCATTAAGTGACCACGGATCTCGGCGCGTCGCGCGGAGAAACGATGACGGACTATTCCGTTCCCCGCTGGGCCGTGCCGGTGACGTTCGTACTGAGCCTGATCGGGCTCGGACTGTCCATCTACCTCACGATCACGCACTTCGACAAACAGCTATTGGTGTGCTCGGGCGGCGGCGTGGTCAACTGCGCCGAGGTCACAACCTCCGCTCAGTCCCGATTTCTTGGCATTCCGGTGGCTTTCTTGGGCCTGGCCAACTACGTCGTGATGTCCGCGCTCAACTCGCCCTGGGCCTGGCGCGCTCGAGCACGATGGATTCACGTGGCCCGTTTCGCCCTAGTGATCGTCTCGATGTGCTTCGTATTGTGGCTGATCTACGCCGAAGTCGAAATTATTGGCGCTATCTGCCTGTACTGCACGGGCGTGCACATTGTCACCTTCGCCCTGCTCGTGGTCTTAACTCGGGTCAGCCCAACGCAACTCGGCTGGACTAGACCACGCGAGTTAACGCCCGACGTTCAAACTCGTTAAGTCCGCCCCATATTCCGTAGGACTCGTGACGATCTATCGCCGCGCGCAGGCAGTCGTCGCGTACCGCGCACCCCGCGCAGATTCTTTTCGCCAACTGTTCACGCTCTAGACGATCTTCTTTGCGTTCTGCGCTGTCCGCCGAGTAAAAGAGCGAGCCCTCGCTCCCTCGACAGGCCGCGGCGCCCGACCATTCCAATGCCGTCGCCATCCCGGACCCCCCATGATCACCCAGACACGCAGGATAACCATCAGTGAGTGCGGATTACAAGAGAAGATTTTGCCAATCCTTCGGTCCTCAAAATCTCGCAAATCCCGAGTCCGCTACGCTAAATCCGTGGCCACCGTCCTTCTCGCCAGCGACCTGGCGTCGCTCCGCCGTGAACTCGAAACCATGCTCGCAGGCCCCGACGTTCTTATAGAAGAGACGTCAACCGGCCCCGAGACCATTGAACGAGTAAAGCGTGGTGACGTCGACCTCGTCATTGTGGATCTGCAGATTGGGGCCATGGGTGGCATGGCGATCACCATGGAACTGCGCAATCTCGAGTCCTACGGCGGGGCGGATCCCGTCTCGGTTCTGATGTTGCTCGATCGTCGACCCGACGTCTTTCTCGCCCGTCGCGCGGGCGCCGACGGATTCATTGTGAAGCCGCTCGACCCCCAACGCATGCGCAGCGCCGTTCGCGCGCTGCTGCGAGGCGAGAGCTACGAAGACGAGTCGCTTCGTCCCGCGACGGTTCGCGTCGGCAGTACCGACGCTCAATGAGCGACGCCAAACCTCCCCCAACCGGCCTCGCGCGGTTCCGCGCGCGTCTCTCTGGCCACGAGACACAAAAAACCGTCATATCCCCAGAAGCAAAGGCCATCCACACCCGCGTTGACCAGCTGAGCGAACTCGAACTGCGCGACGTGATGACACCGCGCGTTGATGTGGCATACCTCACCTTTCCGGTCACGCCCGAAGCCATCGCCGAAGCCGTGCGCGATACCGGTCACTCCTGTTTTCCAGTCGTCAGCGACGATCTCGACGACGTCCTCGGCGTGATCTATGTCAACGACCTTTTTCGCAGCTCAACCGTGAAGCGCGCCATCGGCGTGTCGCTGCCTACGGCCGACGAGATCACCCGCAAGATTCGCCGGCCTTTCATGTTGCCCGAGACGTTTGATCTTCTCGAGAGCCTGGGCGAGATGCGAAAGCAGCACCGCACGTTCGCCCTCGTGCTCGACGAACACGGCGGCGTCGCGGGTGTCGCGTCCATCCGTGACATCCTCGAACAGCTGGTCGGCGATTTGAACGATGAGTTCGACGAAGACGACGAGCCCACCATCGTGAAAATCCGCGAGGGACGCTGGCTCGTCGACGGCCAGACTCACGTCGACCGAGTCGAAGAGGAGATTGGCTTCGCGGCACCCGAAGGGGAATATGTCACGATCGCCGGATTCGTCTTGGACTTGGCGGGTGAGATACCCATCGCTGGCACGGTTTACACATATCACGACTGGACCTTCCGGGTGCAGTCGGTCGAGAAGCGCCGAATTAGCGAACTCGTCATTGAGTACCATCCACCGGTCGCGCCCGAGGTGCCGAGCACGATTTAGCCTTTGTTTGCTGCCTGAGCCAACGAGTAGGATTATCGGGCTGCGAGGGAACTCGCCGCGGGCTGTAGCGCAGCTTGGTAGCGCGCTGCGTTCGGGACGCAGAGGTCCCGGGTTCAAATCCCGGCAGCCCGACCACCATGTTGTACCGGTGACAGGAATATAGGCCCCCATCGTCTAGCGGCCTAGGACACCACCCTTTCAAGGTGGCGGCACGGGTTCGAATCCCGTTGGGGGTGCAACGTAATTCCTGGTGAAGGCCATTTTCTGTAGTACTCGCATCACCAAAAGATGCCTCAAATCGACCCAAAACTTTGGACCGTAGCGCCCATAGGCGCCCACGGCCGCTTCGAAGTCGACCCCTGACACCCTCAAACGTGAGCGAACAACGGGTTTCACTGAATCGTGACACCGGCTAGGCAGGGTGGCGTTCGTCGGGCAAGATTCATTCTCGTGTACTCGATTCACGCGACGAAGAAACTCTTGGATCGCATGCGAGAGTCGTTGGACGATCCCGTACGGGATCCCTCTACGAAGTTGGGCAACTGGTTTGCTAAGCCTCTCTTTTGGCAGCCCCAGTATGCGATTTTCGTGAGCGAGTTGACGTTTCTTCCCGTCTTCGCTCCGTTGGCGCCCGCATCCACACTCGCAGCGCGGTTTCCCGATGAGCTCGCCGCGACGCTGCGAGCTCATGGCGCTCCCGAGTCCTTCATCGCTGACGAACTCGCCGCCATGGACGACGTCGTTGTGTCAAGGACCAACAGCCGCCAGGTTCTCGGGGTCTTGAACGAATTCGCTTTCGTTGCGAACAGAATTCGCAAGCTTCACCCAGACGTCACACCCCTCCAGTTGGCTCTGAATCTCGCCGAGACGCCTGTCGGTATTTACGGTAAAACGTACGTCTTCCCCGATGTCGCACTTCGCCAACTTGTTGAATCATTTGCCAGCCATTGGCCCGGCACTGATACTGAATGAGTTTTCGGGAGCGATTGGTTGGGTCGCACCATAGGGTCTCAGCGCCCCAGACCCCGATCTTGTTCGCGAACGAGTCGATGCGCTACGTCACCCCACGACGCCGCCTTGACCTTTAACTCATCCAACGCATCGTCACTCAACGCAAATTCTCGACGGGGAAGGCGAGAAATTCGAGAGGTCATTTCGGCGAACACCGCAAGGTTGAATCCCCGATCCTTTCGGACGGCCTCCCCAAAGAGCTCCTCGATGCTAAAGGACTGCGTCAAAGCGGCGAGATCAATAAAGTCCCTCGGCTCTGCACGACCAAAAATCGCCAGTACCTTGTCGACCGCGAGCTCCCCGCTCGAAAGAACTAGGGAATGGGTACCTTGATCGGGCGGGAAGAGCCGGAAATCACCGCCCAAAGTCGACTTCGGTTACCTCTCCCAGTCCTCTGACGTCGAGCCTTACAAACCGTTCGTTCTGCTGACCGACTTCTACCTGAAAACCCTCGCGAACGAGCGAGTCAATTATCGATTGCAGTCTCTCCCTCAACACCGGACTTGATGAACCAAAGAAGTCGAGATCTCTCGTTCGCCGATCCACCAGTCCTTGGCTGATAATTGCGGCGCCACCGGCCAAAGCGAAGTCAGAGCCTTCGAGCGCGTCGCCGATGATCTGGGCGATCTGCTCTTGCAACGGTGTTAGCAAGTCGGAACAGATATTTGATGTTCCGCGAACCAATCCTGCCAGGCCTTGCGAACGTAGGCCGGAAGAAAGATGTCGTTCCAAGCCAGGACCAACTCATCGAACCTCACGTAATGGCGAACGTCTTCCTCCGTACCTTCCACGAGAACAATCTCGTACAGCCGAAGGCGGTCGGCAGTGGCGCTCAGATCAAACGTTAAGTCCGGCTCAGACCAGCGAATTCGATTTGGAAGTACAACCATTCCCGAGGCCTTAGCGTCGTCTGCAATTTCAAAGTCGTCAGGAATCGCGACGGGTCGAGACGTCGGACCAACCTTCGAGGAGCGAGAAGAAACCATACTCATAGCCTACGAAACAACCGTCGCGACTTTTCCCTCTCGCGAACCAAAAAAGGGAGGAGGATTACGCCCGGATCGACTTGATTATTACTACGGATATTCGACGCCTTGCCCGGAGCAGAGGAATCGGAGGCGCCCGGAGAGCGCCCAAGCTACATTTTTGCGGTCCGAATAGTCGCCATTTTGTCCTTTGATCAGGAAAGTTCATGCCACTTCCGTGCGCTCGACCCCACCCTTTCAAGGTGGCGGCACGGGTTCGAATCCCGTTGGGGGTGCCACACACTACCTGGTGAGGGCATTTTTCTCCTCTTGGCCCAGACTTCGAAAATGGCGTGATTCGGCGCCCAAATATCAGCGCTCAGCGCCCATTGACGCCGGTGGCACGAAAAAGGGCTAATGGAGTTACTTGCGGCGACCAGCGAATCCGGGGAATCAAGGTTCTGGCCATCGGTACCAGCACAATTCTGGCCAAACCGGCCATCACCTCTCCCGGGTGGTGTTCACCAGGTCGCGACACATGCCCCCGAAGCCTGCCCACGCAGAGATTTGGATGGCCCCATATTTGACTCCGTTGTGCCCATTTAGGACGATCTCGAGGGCGCTCTTCAACGGTCTAACCACTGACGAGAGGCCGGCCGATGTTAGGGAGGAGCCCTACGATGGAACGATGCCGTGGAAAGAAATCTCTGTACGTGAGTTGGCCGAGGAGATTGCGGCGTGTCTCGCCAAGGGAGATTCCAGCGCCGCCACTCGACTGGCCTTTCGCTTCGTAGAGCGTTATGACAGATCTGACTGGGAGACCCGAGTCCTCATCACGGCCGAGCCGCCCCAAACCACGGGTAGCGATCGCTATGACGCCCTCGTAGCTGGAATGGTCGAGTTCGCGTGCGCGTCTCACGGCGTTGTCGCCCCGTCGTGGGTAAACAATGAGTCCTTCTTTCTAAGCGAATGGTGGTTTGTCTCGGGCGTCTCATCTCTGCACGCCGATGCACTTGTCCACAGCCCAATTTCGCTCGCTCGCCGCGGCGTCTTCGTCACGCAGGGCGCACTGGAATACGCGTAGTGGCGCTTCTCGGTCGTCGAGAGTTGCTTGAAGCACTCGGAGAACTCGATGAGGAACTGAAGACACTCAACGTTCGAGGGGAAGTATTCATTGTCGGCGGGGCTGCGATGGCAATCGCGTACGACACACGAAGGTCGACGGCCGACGTTGACGCGGTCTTCGTGCCCTCCGGCGAAGTGCGAACTGCGGCGTCCAGAGTGGCGGAACGAATGAACCTGGAGCCTGACTGGCTTAACGACGGCGCAAAAGCGTTCTTGCCAGGCGAGGACGAAAATCAAATTGGTGTTTACGAGGGGCAGAATCTCAGTGTCGCTGCGGCATCTCCGCAATACTTGCTCGCTATGAAACTTATGGCGTCTCGAGTCGAGCGCGATCAAGACGACATCCGCGAGTTGTACAAGCTATGCGGGCTCACAACGGCAGAGCAGGGACTCGATCTTTTGGTGTCTTACTATCCGTCGCATCGGATATTGCCGAGAGTTCAATTCTTGCTTCAGGAGATGTTCCCAGAGGGGAACGAGAAGAGCCGCGACACCGGATTGTCGCGTTAGAACAGCGTCTCGGGCGAGACGACCAGATAAAACGGGGGTCCTGAAACGTCACGGCCCTGACGCCCGTGGAACGCCCGCGCCAGCAATAAACGTAAACTCGCCAATGAAAATAGGCCTTTGATCAGTACTTGCGGCGCCCTTCCCCGCGAGCAATGTCCACCCCTTCAAGGTGGCGGCACGGGTTCGAATCCCGTTGGGGGTGCTGCATCATACCTGATAAAATACCCTTTCTGCTTCGCGCGTGATAACTCCCCGAACCTCATTTTTAGACGAAACAGTGGTCATGCATGCCCGAGTTATGCCCAAAACCGCAATAAAGGGTTCTCCGATCGAAGTGGCCGAATTTGTGGGAATAATGTCATTGACGCCAACGGCGGAGACTGACAGTCTGTAGCCCATGAAGGACCTCAACGTTGTCATCGTTGCTTACCCCGGCATCCAACCGCTGGACGTGGTCGGACCGCACGAAGTCTTCAGCATTGCCAGCCGGGTCCAGAGTGCGTCGGGCAAGAGGAAGTACCACACCACCATCGCCTCGATAACTGGCGGTCAGATGCTTTCCGAAAGCGGACTCCAATTAGGCACCGTTCCACTTCCTTCGCCGACGGAGCACATCGACACTCTGATCCTGCCCGGCGGAAGCGGCTCTGGCAAAGCGGCGAACGACCCGGCGTTACTCGCCTGGGTCGAAGCGGCTGCCCCGTCATGCCGTCGGTTGGCAACGGTGTGCTCGGGAATCTTTATCGCCGCCGCGGCAGGCCTGCTCGCCGGCAAACGTGTCACAACTCACTGGGCTCGCGCGACTGAGCTCGCCGAGGCTCACCCCGGCCTCAATGTCGATCCCGACCCCATCTACATCCATGATGGAAAGGTGTGGTCCAGCGCCGGCGTCACCGCCGGCATCGACCTGTCGCTCGCCTTGGTGGAGGACGACTGTGGCGTAGAAGTGGCCCAGACCGTGGCCCGCTGGCTGGTCATGTTCCTGCACCGCCCCGGAGGTCAAACCCAGTTCGCCTCACCGGTATGGGTGCCACGGGCAGAACGCTCCACCATTCGTGCGGTGCAGACACTGATTGAGTCGGCGCCGGAAGGAGATCACCGGCTACCGGCGCTCGCTGCCGCCGCGGCCATGAGCGTGCGTCACTTCGCCCGAGTATTCACCGAAGAGGTAGGTGAGACGCCGGCTCGATTCGTAGAACAAGCGCGCTTGCAATCTGCCCGCCACGAACTCGAGACAACGACTGACACCCTTGACCGCATCGCCGCGCGCTGCGGCTTTGGAACCGCGGAGACGTTGCGACGGGTCTTTCAACGCCGCCTGTTTGTCAGTCCGGACGCCTACCGACGCCGGTTCCACACAACCGCGAAGAACCCGACAAAAGAAAAGAAGGTGTCCGCATGACCGACAATCTGCAAGTCGTCATTCCCCTGTTCAACCAGTGCACCGCGCTCGACGCGATCGGCCCCTACGAGGTGCTCCAGCGCATACCTAGCGTCGACGTTATCTTCGTTGGGCACCAGCTCGGCGAGGTACGCACCGAGAACCGCATGCTCGGTCTATCCGTCGACGCCACGTTCGAAGACGCGCCTGAACCGGACGTGGTGGTCTTCCCCGGCGGCAGGGGAACCCGACGATTGGAGACGGATGAGCGGGTGCTGGAGTGGGTACGCCACGCGCATGCGGGAACTCTCTTTACGACGTCGGTCTGTACCGGATCACTAGTCCTGAGCGCCGCCGGTCTGCTCAAAGGACTCACCGCCACGACTCATTGGGCTTGCTACGACGAACTAGCCGTCCACGGGGCAATGCCCACGTCCCAACGGGTGGTCGAACACCTTGACGCACGCATCATCACCGCAGCCGGAGTGTCGAGCGGCATTGACATGGCGCTGCGCCTCGTCGAACTTCTCTTCGACCGCACGGCCGCCGAGGCCGCGCAACTCATGATCGAATACGACCCCCAACCGCCGTTCCAATGCGGTTCACCAGACCGAGCCGATCACTCGGTGATGTCGCGAGTCGGCGAGTACAGCCGTATGCGCCTGTAGGACGGGACTGGACAGTCACTGCCCAAAACAATAAAGACGTACGGAGATTCCGGAGCCGTTCGAAGTGCTCGCGGCGACGGCGTCAACCACTGTTTAGGTCACAAGTTCTTCGATCAGAGCCCGAGTCCGCACGCCGATCTCGTCGCGTATCTCCCGAACTGTTCCTAGATCCTTGCCGCTCGGATCTTCCAACTCCCAGTCCACGTAGCGCTTCCCCAGATAGACGGGGCACGTATCTCCACAACCCATGGTGACAATCACGTCAGCACGGCGACCCATCTCATCAGTCAATTTTCTCGGAGATTCATTCGAGATGTCGAGACCCACTTCCGTCATCGCTTCGACGACAACGGGGTTCAGCCTCTCGCCTGGCTCAGAGCCAGCGGAGTAGATGACTACTCGTCCTCGCCCGAAGTCGCGAGCGAATGCGGCGGCCATCTGCGAGCGCCCCGCGTTGTGAACGCAAAGGAACAGTATCTCTGGAGGACTTCCGGAGGCCATTATGAAGTTCCTTCACTTGCGAGCCCATCGTGAGCGACCGTCACGCGAGAGGCCTGACTCGGAGTGACACCGGGATACAGCACTTTGAGAAGAGCGAAACCCACGACTCCTCCGACCACTTCCGCCCCCACAAACAATGGCGCCGACGAAGGCGATATTCCCGCGAAGGTATTCGAGAACATGCGACCGACGACGATTGCCGGATTGGCGAAGCTCGTTGAACTCGTGAAGAAGTACGCGCAGGCGATATACGCGCCGACGGCAGCCGGGGCGAGCGAGCTTCGACCAGTCTTCGCCAAGGCAAAAATCACGAGAACGAGTCCCGCGGTTGCGACCACTTCCGACAGTCCGTGCGCCAAGGTGGCTCGATGGTTCATAGAGATCGAGACGGCCGATCGTGAGTACATAAGGTTCGCCAAGACGGCGCCACTTGCACACCCGGCCACCTGGGCTGTCAGATAACTCCAAGCAGTACCCCAGGACATTCCACCGAATATCGCGTCGACGAACGAGATCACTGGATTGAAGTGCGCTCCCGAGATCGAGCCAAACGTCAAGATGAGAACGAAGAGACCGACACCGGTAGCGGCCGCGTTCTCAAAGAGCTCAAGACCCACTGCGTGGGGCGATAGGGACTGCGCGGCGATCCCCGAGCCAATGACAATGGCGGCGAGCAGGAGACTCCCCAGGTACTCGGCGAACAATCTCCGCAAAAGTTCCCGCCGTTTTAGCAGCACGCGGTTGACGCCTCTGACTCGGAGTTGACGTGGCCGGCTACGCAACACGTGCCATCACCTCCGATGCCGTTCGGCGTCAGAGAGTCGCCGAGGACGGTGTAGATCTCCCAAGGCGATCCGTCAACTCCGTCCACCCAGACTTTGTTTTGGACGGCGAAGCAGCACGTCGCGTCCTCTTCGACGCGCGTTTCTAGGCCCGCATCGGTGAGGTAGTTCGTCGCTGCAGCCACTTCATCAGTCGTAAAGACCTCTACGCCAAGGTGATTGATCGAGCCTGGAACTCCCTCATTCGCAATGAGCACGAGCTTCAGCGGCGGTTCCTCGATGGCGAAATTCGCGTAACCCGCACGCACCTTGGCCGGCCCAGTCTTGAAGAACTTGGAGTAGAACTCGATGGCTTCGTCGAGGTCTGACACATTGAGGGCTAGTTGGATCCTTGACATGGCCGCTCCCTTACATTGACAGTCGTCGATGTATAAAGTAGTCGTTACATTGACGACTGTCAATGTTAGAATTGAAGCCGTGGCCCGATCGAAAACCATCTCCATCGCAGGCGACTCGGCGGTTAGTTGCTGCAGTCCCCTCAGCGAAAGTGAATGGAGTGAAGAAGAGGCGCAGCAGGCGGCATTAATTTTCGGCGCCCTGGCAGACCCGGTGCGGCTACGGATGCTGTCGCTGATCGCCGCGGAACCTGAAGTGTGCAGTTGCGCTCTCGAGGGACCGCTCGGCAAGAGTCAGCCCACCATCTCTCACCACACGAAAATTCTCTCCGAAGCCGGACTCATCGAAGGTGAGAGGCGGGGCCGCTGGATGTGGTGGCACGTCGTACCTTCGCAGCTGAACAGCGTTGCGAGGATCTTGACCACGGCACAAGTAACCCGATGATTACTGAACTACCCGCCCAAAGTGCTCAATTGAAGTCATCCATTATCTCGGGGTGTTTCAACTAACTTCACCAGGTGCCACACGACCTCTAGTGAAGTCCGCCCTCGGGCGTATCTGACGTCACTTGCCACGGAGCACCGGTGGAATGATGGAGTGCATGCACGCCGTCGAACTCGTCTTCGCCATTGGGTGGGCGGCGTTTTGGATCTACTGGGTCGTGGCAGCCTTCTCAATGAAAAGGGGTCGCGTCACATGGTCTCGCGAGTTGCGCGTCAGAGCAGTACTCGTCGTTTTGGTAATTCTTCTTTCCCGGGCGGGCGCCTTCCACTCTGGCTCTCTCAAATCGGATCCGTGGCGCGCTGGATTCGGGCTCGCGCTCTTCGCTCTCGGACTGGGATTCGCTATCTGGGCGCGCTTACACATTGGACGTAATTGGGGCACGCCGATGTCGCAGAAGGATGAACCTGAACTTGTCACCAGCGGTCCTTATCGTCTGGTTCGCCATCCCATCTACTCCGGCATCCTCCTCGCAGGTGTCGGGACCGCGGTGGCGCTGAATTGGGGGTGGTTGATCGCTCCTGCGCTCGCCGGGATTTACTTCGTGTACAGCGCAACGGTGGAGGAGCGCTATCTAACCCAACAGTTCCCCGACGCCTATCCGGCGTATAGACGCTCCAGCAAGATGCTCGTGCCCTTCATCTTTTAAGGGCTGCGTTGGCCGCGCTTTCACTTCGTGATGTCCGCTCTGATCCATTCGCTCCATTTTTCGCCGCGACCAGTAGAATGGACGATTCCCTTAGTTCCCTACCCGGTGAAGGAGACCATTCAATGGTCAGCAAGTACAAGAAGGGTGATCGATTGATCTACCCGCACCACGGTGCCTGCACGGTGGTGCAGATCAGCAAAATCTCCGCGTTCGACACCAAGCAGGAGTATTTGACTATTCGCGTGTCGCATAGCGACTTGTTGATCAAGGTCCCGGTCAACAACGCCGAGAGCGTTGGGCTACGCGACGTGATCAACGATGAGGAAGTCGAAGAGGTCTACGCGGTGTTGCGCAAGAAGGACGCTCGCACTCCGACTAATTGGTCACGGCGGTTCAAGAATCACTCGGAAAAGATGCGCTCTGGTGACATCTACCAAGTGGCCGAGGTGGTGCGAAACCTAACCATACGTAACCGAGAACATCGCTTATCGAACGCCGAGAAGCACATGCTCATTAACGCTCGCCAGGTCTTGGTTTCCGAGCTGACGTTCGCACTCAATATCGATCTCCCAGCTACCGAGGCTCGTCTCACCGAGGTCCTCGCTTAGCGGACCATTCGCGAGTTCTTGTTACCCAACTTGCGAATGACAGATATGGGTCTGCGAGCTGGATGCGCACCCGTGGCACTTCGATGAACAATGTCGTGCTGAATGCGCCGAACAATTCGCGGAAGTGAATTTCTGGGCCAAGGGGCGCATCCACGTGATGCGTGCACGCTCAGTGTTTTCAACCACCATCCAGCGAATAATCGTGTTCCAACTCACTGCGCCGAGGTGCAAAATGGGGCCGCCAGGTCATTGGTCTGGAAGGCACTGGTCCTTCGAAGTAACCGCATCCATGGACCTGTTTTCCTGAATGCAAATCATGAGCGACGGGTGGTACGTTCCAAATGAGCCGCTGGTGAACAGTTGGTTTCAATTGTGGGAGGACAGAGTGACACCACAACGGTGACGCTCTGATTTTGGATGGGGGAAATTTGAGAGTCATTAAATTCTTTGGGAAGCGCGCTGTCGTCACGGCAACCGCAGCAGCAATGCTCGCTTCGTTTTCAGTTATTGCCGTGAACAGTTCGGCGAGCGCATCGTCGAGCAAAATCGGCGGGTCGGTGTCGGTGTGGAACGAATTTTCCGGCGCCGAGGCGACGGGTTTTGCCACGGCGCTGAAACCCTTCGAAAAGAAGACGGGGATCAAGGTGACCGTTCGCAATGCAGGTTCAAGTCTTCCGACACTGGTCGAAGCAGCAGTGGCGGGTGGAAAGCCACCGAACATCGCGGCAGTTCCGACTCCCGGGTCGTTTGACGAGCTAGCCGCGGGCAAACACTTGACTCCGCTCAAGTCAATATTGGGCACTGAAGTGAAGAACTTTTCCGCCGGTTGGACTGCGGCGGCAACGTATAAGGGAACGCTGTATGGCGTCTGGCTTGACTCTTCGTCGAAGAACACCGTTTTCTACAACCCAGCGGTATTCAAGGCTGCGGGCATTACGTCCACCCCAACGACCTTCCAACAGATGCTGACCGATGCGACGACGATTGCTCAGGCCGGTTACACGCCGGTTTCCTTCTGTAGCGGAACTTCCGGCGCAGGCTGGGCAGCAACGGACCTCTTTCAAAACCTGTTCGTGAAGCTGAACGGCGCAGCCGCGTATAACGATCTGGTGAGCGGGACATTGAGTTGGTCGAGTCCTGATGTGACCGCGACATTTGCCGAATACTCCTCGCTTCTCGGTACCAACGGAGCAAACGTGGGCGGCATCAGCAATGCTCTAGGCACCGACCAGCTGTGGCCCACGTGCCTCAACGACGTGTTCCCCACGTCAGGAGCTCCGACGGCCGCCATGGTGATTGAGGCTTCCTTCGTGGAGCAGTCCACGCCCGCGAACTACGTGGCGTCTGACGCGTCAACGTGCACGTTGACGCAGACGAGCCCGTGCTACGACTACTTCGCGTTCCCAGCGCCCTCTGGCAGCAAGTACGTCAACAACGACCAGTCATCAGGAGACGTGGCCATGTTGCTGAAGTCGACGAAGGCGTCTAAAGCGTTGATGAATTACCTGGGCTCAAAGCAGTTCGCGACGTTGTGGGAAGAGGCTCCCGGAGGGACGATCACTCCTAACTTGAAGGTGCCGGCGGGCGCCATCAAGAATCCCGTGACGGCGAGCATCGTGAAGAACCTGAATAGCGCGACCGCGACGGTTTTCAGTATGGACGACGAATACGGTGGCACGCTTGAGCCACAGATGTGGTCGAACATGCTCGCCTGGATCGGCGGCACGGACACGACAGCTCAGTTTCAGTCAACGATGGAGAGCGAGACCAAGGCGTACCTGGCCTCAAACGGTTAGTCTGAGCGTCATCAGCGTGCGCCTAGCT
>JBAQZL010000012.1:0-17304 GCA_049790955.1 Acidimicrobiales bacterium | reverse complement strand
AAGGAGCAGGCGGGCTCCGTTGTTTCTGGGGTCAAGTGGCACTTTATGGTTACAACGTGTCTACCCCCACCAGTACAGAACGGCCACTGTTGCGCGGCTGGCTCCACGTCGTCGGCGCCGTCGTACTCGTCACGGCGTCACCGCTGTTGTTCGCGCGCGCTCACACGTGGAGCCAGGTTGGCTGGGTCCTCTGTTACGTCGTGGGCGTCGAAGCGATGTTCGTCACCAGTGCGCTCTTTCATCGTGTTCGCTGGACGCCGAGCCATCGCCGAGCCCTCAAGCGTGCGGACCACTCGGCCATCTTTCTCGCCATTACCGGTAGTTACCTCGCTCTCGCGGGGCTCACGATGCACGGGACCGTTCGACTGGTCTTGCTGCTCGTCGTGATCGCCGGAGCCATGGTCGGGGTCGGCGTCCGCCAGTGGGCGATTGACGCCCCGAAGTGGGTGAATACGCTGCCCTATCTGGTCGTCGGGTGGGCCGCGGTGGCCGTGCTGCCGCAGATCTACCGCGGGGGCGGCACGGAGTGCTTCATCCTGGTCGTGGCTGGTGGACTTGCCTACACCCTCGGGGCGCTGGCCTACGCCTTCAAGCGACCGCAACTCGCCCCACGGGTCTTTGGGTACCACGAACTTTTTCACGCCGGCACTCTCGTTGGCGCCGGTCTCACCTTTTGGGCGATTGGCGTCGCGCTGCATTAAATCAGCGCGGGCACCACATTGAATCGAATGAGCTGGGGTGTATGGCCCCTCGATCCCACCATGGTGAGCGAGCCGTTCTCCAAGCGCATGCGCCACGCAATCGATCCCGGCACGCCGAGCGCCCACGCCACGGCCGACTTGATCGGCGAGACGTGACTGACGATCGCGAGATGCTCCGTCGTCGAGTGCAGAAGACTCGTCTCGTCGCCGAAGAGGGCTTCGAGTTCCGCGCGCACGCGCTCGTCAACCGCGGCCAGAGATTCACCGCCGCCGAAGCGCATTTCGTGCTGGTGTTCCATCTCTCGCCACTCCCCACCCGCCATGGTCGCGGCGGACTGGCCCTCGAGGGCGCCGTAGTCAAGCTCGATGAATGACTCTTTGACAAACGTGGGCCGCCCCGGCATCGCGAGAATCGCCGTTTCGTACGCGCGAGTGAGCGGCGAGACCCAGACTTCTTTCACGTCCTTCAGCCACGGCGCGAGGGCCTTCGCCTGGCGCTCGCCGAGTTCCGTGAGGTGAGGGTCGCTACGTCCGACCAAGAGACCTTCGGCGTTGGTGGTCGATTGCCCGTGGCGCACCAGCGCGATCACGGCAGCAACAGTCGTCCGCATTCGGGACAGTCCATGAACGTGTCCGGCGGTTGGGCCCGGTAGTGGTCGTAGTCGAGCGGCGAGAGTGCAATTCGACATCCGTCACAGCGCCCCTCAACCACCTGCGCTGCGCCCGACGTGCCCGAGCGCGCTAATGCGGCGTCGTAGCGAGTGCGCAACGGGTTGGACAGAGCCGCGGCACGTTCGTCACGATCGCGTTGTAGTGATATCAGCTCATCGTCGAGCGTGCTCTGCAACTCGGCGATGGTCTCGAGCAACTCTGCGCGGCGGCGCACCCCGGGCTGGGCAAGTTGCTTCACTGACTCGATACGAGTCTCCGCGGGTTCAATCGCCACGAGCAGATCCAACTCTCGATCCTCGCTCTCGGCGAGAAGAGTTCGCACGTGAAGAAGCTCTCCTTGAATGGCGGTCAGCTCTCGGGCGCTCGCCGTTGAGGAGCTCAACGCATCGTCGAGATCCTTGGCGCGAGTGCGCAGGCGCTGCGACTCCGCGGCAACGGAGTCAAGGTTCGCTTTCATCGGCGCCAGTGCGCCCTCGGCGTCGCGAAGATCCTTTAAGAGGCCGCGCAACTCTGCTTCCAGTGCCGTAAGTTCGGCGATCTCGGGAAGGTGCGTCTTCTGAGAGCGGACTCGATCGACCCACCGATCGGCTTCCATCAAGGCACGTAGCGCGTCGGCTTCACTCACCGCGTTAGTTTGTCACGCCTCGAACGTGGGACGATTCGGAGAGTTTGCGAAAAAGTCCCGGCGAGAGTGAACCTTGCGCGCGCTCGGCCGCCGCGACGAAATCGAACCAATAGACCTCGGGACTTTCGCCCTCGGGCGGCGACGGATCGAGCGGCTCACTCGCCACCACGTAGCGAAGGTCGTAGTGCGTGTGATCGGACGGACCAGGGTGCACGTCCACGTGAAAGAGAGTGACCGGATCGAAGTGCCGAGCGACGAGTCCTGTCTCTTCGGCCGTCTCACGTAGGCAGGCCTCTTCGGGCGTTTCACCCGAGTCCACGTGGCCTCCCGGTTGCACCCAGATACCAAGGCGCTTGTGGAGATGCAGCACGATGCCGCGCGACGAGACCACGAACGCTGACGCCGTCAGATGGTGAGCGTGGGCGTGTTCGTCAAAGGGATCGCCGGCCCACGTAAGTCGATCAAGGGTCTTCTCGATCGACTCCGCCTCGCGTTCATCCACCGGTGTGACTGCTTCAATCTGTCCCCGTAATGCGTCGAGCGTCACGCGTCTCCTAACAACGCCCGTACCGAGGCGGGCACCTCAAGGTCGCTGCCCGCCATCGCCCCGTTGGTGTCGGGCACGGGTCGGCCGAAGACCAGTTGCGCCGGGACCGTGCCGGACCATATAGGCAACATCTGGTCATCGGCGTCGTCGTCGGTTGGTCCCGCGGAGACCTTCGCCGATGCCTCGTCCATGGAAACCGCGACGAGCATCGTCAGACGCTGCTCTTGATCGCTCATTGGCCGAACTTCGCTCGCCCGGCCCGCAACCACGCGATCGACGAATCGATTGAGTACGCGGCTCTTCTCGACTTCGTCGGTGACCTCGCGAGCGCCGCCCACGACCACGACCGAGCGATACGCGATCGAGGACTCGAAACCGCTTCTCGCGAGACGAAGACCGTCGAAGACGGTCACCGTGACGAACGCCTCGCCGTCACGAACAATGGCCTTCATCACTTCATTGGCCGGACTGCCGTGCAGATAGATCGTGTTGCCCTCGCGCAGGTGCAACGTCGGTAGGGCCACCGGCTTCTCGCGCACCGAGGCCGCCACGTGACAGACCCAGGCTTCGTCGAGGATCTGGTGAATCACCTCAGTGTCGTAGGAGGCCTTTTTGGGGAGGCGGCGCACACGCGTGCGCGGCCCCGGCCCGAGCGTGTCACTCACGGATGAATCTCACCGCTGAAGAACGTGCGCGCCATGCCCGCCACTTCAACGTTTCGCTCGAAGAGCCGCGCGTACATGAGACCACCACGAGCGCTGGCTTGGCGAACATTGACCGTCGGCGAGCCCTCTTTTTCAACCCACCACGGCGCCACCGCGCAGAGCGCGCTTCCGGTCACGGGATCTTCGGCGAGCCCAAGTCGTGGAGCGAAGACGCGAATGGTCACGTCCACGTCGGGTCCGCCCGCGCAGGCAACGATCACGATGGAGCTCGGCACCAGAAAGAGACTCAGCGGATCAATGGTGAGATCGCAAAGAGTTTCGTAGTCCTTCACAATGGCCAGCACGCTCGCCGGGCCCGCTTGGTAGGCCTCACTCACGTCGCCAAGCGATCCGTTTAAGACCGCTGGGTCGATGGGTTCGAGGTAGGCGCGCGGTAGGTCGATGCCCACGAGACCATCGGGAAGTCGACAGCCAGAGAGGGTGCCCGCCCTCGTCGCGAAGTAGAACTGGTTTCCGGGTGCGCCGAGTTCGTTCAACAACACGTGAACGGTGGCGAGCGTGGCGTGACCGCAGAGATCCACCTCCACGGTGGGGGTAAACCACCGCAACGACCACTGATCGCCAACGCGCCGCACGAAGGCGGTCTCGGAGACTCCGAGCTCGAAGGCGATTTGCTGCAGTTCGTCGTCGGGGAGCGGATGCTCAAGTAAGACGACGACGGCGGGGTTTCCGCGCTCCGCTTCGCCAATGAACGCGTCAACCCACCACAGTCGATGCCCGAAGGTCACGTCGACGGATTCCACCTCTAGAGACTGCCACATCGGGTCTGAGCGTCCCCGATATGGTTTAGCGGTGCGTGTCGCGACTTTCAACCTTCACGCCGGCGTCGACGGTTGGGGTCGGCCCACGCACGCGCTCGACGTCGTGAGGGATCTCGACGCGGACGTGATGATTCTGCCCGAGACGTGGCGAGCGGATGACGGTCCCGACTTCTACGAAGAGCTGCGAGAGAACCTGCACGTCACGGGCGGCTTCGCTCCCCTCGCCCGCGGAGAGCGCGTGACGACGGGAGTCGGGGGCAGGTCGTGGCAACCTCGACTCGCCCACTTCGTCGGTGAGCGCGGACTGTATTTCTACGAGCACCGTTCTCTCACGAAGGAGCAGCTGACGACACGGGCCGGCGTGGACTACTTCGAAAAGGGCACCTGGGGACTCAGTCTGCTGACGAGATTCGAGGTCGAGGACTTCCAAGTCATCTCTCTCGGTCGTCTCCCGCGCGAAAGGGTACAGCGCGCCCTGGTCGTCGCACGACTGAACGACAGTGGTCGATCCTTCTATGTGCTCGCCATTCACGGCGCGCACATCAGTCACGGCTCCCACCAGCAGTACCGCAAGGTGAATGAGATCGCGTCCACGCTCGATCCCGGGGTGCCGCTGCTCATTGGCGGCGACTTCAACTGTTGGCGCCCATTACTTCGATACTTTCTGCCGGGATGGAAGACTCTCGCGCGAGGACGCACGTGGCCGAGTCACTTCCCGCACTCCCAGATCGATCACATCCTCGGGCGCGGTCCCTGGGTGTCCACCAAGAGCTTCACCCGCGACGGCGGTAGCGACCACCTCGCGCTCATCGCCGACATCGAACTTCGCTAGGTCAACTCCATCGTCGAGCTTTCGGGCAGGCGGTACAAGAGCGCGAGACATGGCAACAGCGGCAGGAACGTCAACAAGGCGGCGAGGCGCAGTGAGCCTGCTCCGGTCACGTGCACGCTGTCACCGATGAGGCCGAAGACGAGCAGGCCGACCATTGCGCCCACGACGCCCGCCACGACAATCCATCCCGCGGCCGTCGCGCGTGAGGTGTGCGGGAATATCTCGGTGCTCAACGCCGCGAGAGCTGGAGCCAAAAGGCCGCCCGCCGCGACGCCCGCCATATATCCCACGACGAACGCAGCCTTCCCTCCGCCGTACGCCAGTGCGGCCGTGAGAGCCGTGGCAACGGTGCCAACGATGATCGTGCCACGTCGACCAATGGCGAGGGCCAGATAGCGACTCAGCAGCAACCCCGCGAGACCCGTCAGAGCGCTCAGGGCGACGACGAGCGAGACGATCACTGAACTGATTTTGAGAACGCCTTCGCCGTACACGAAGGTGAACCCGCCAGCCGGACCTGAGATAACGCCAACCACGAAGACGATAATGCCAACGATGAACACCCGGCCGCGAAGCGCACGTGGAACGGCCCCCACTCGCGGCGGGGGCCCGGCGGCGCAGTGAAACGCAGGTTCGGGGATTGAGCGCAGCAGTGGTCGAAGGAAGAAGATTGGCACGAGCGCCAGGGCGAAGAGATAGCGAAACGAGTCCGGTCCGCGAAGGACCCCGGCGAAGATCGCCGCCAGTCCGGCGCCGATGCCCGCCCCCGCCGACACGATGACCAGACGATCAATGCGCGTCTTCGTGCTCGACAGTTCTACGGTGACCACCTGCACGAGCGTCGATGTCGAGCTGAGTAACGGCCGCGCCAACGCGAAGCACGCCACGAAGAACCAATACGACGGACTGAGTGCGGCGCAAGCAGTGATGAGAAGACCCACGAACAGCGTGCGGCGCATCATGCTGATGCGTCCCCAACGATCGGCGAGGGAGGCCAACGGCAACGCCCCGAGCGAGGCAAAGCGCAGAATCGCGAGGCCGATGCCCAACTGCGAGCCCGACAGACCGACCACACTCTGAAGAGTCTTGGCCGTACTGTGGTGACCGAAGTAACCCGCCACCTTGTCCAGCGAGGCCACGGCACCAAAAGGCGCGAATCCCGCGACCAGGGCGACGAGAAAGAGCGAGATCGTCACGCGCTGCCAGTTTCGACGCACCATGGCGACGAGCGTGTCAGCCAAGCTGGACTGTCTCGTCAACGGCCACGAGGGTCTTGCCGTGATTGCCCCCAGTAAACAAAAGATTCAAGGCGTCGGGCGCGTGCTCGAGACCAACGAGCACGTGCTCTTGATGGTGAAGGCTTCCCGACAACACCATCGTCGCGAGGGCACCTTGAGCTTCGGCGAACTGCTTTTCGTAGTCGAGCACGAGAAATCCCTCCATCCGCGCGCGACGAGTGATCAACGCTGACGTGTGCTCGATCCCGCGACGCGGTCCGCTGACGTTGTACTGCGAGATCGCTCCGCACAGCACGATGCGAGCCTTGAGGGCAAGCGTCGCTAGCACTGCGTCGAGAATCTCTCCCCCGACATTGTCAAAGTAGAGATCGATTCCCTCCGGACACGCCGCGCGCAAGCGCGTCGTCAAGTGATCCTCGCGGTAGTCCAAGCACTCGTCGAATCCATAACGCTCAACAACTTCCGCGCACTTCTCGGCTCCCCCGGCGATGCCGATCACCCGCGCTCCACGAGCCTTGGCGATCTGGCCCGCGACTGAACCGGTCGCGCCGGCGGCGCCCGAGACCACGACAACATCGCCCTCGTGAACGTTTCCCACGTCAGTCATTCCAAAATAGGCGGTGATGCCCGTAACACCGAGCACGTTCATGACGGTCGCCAGGTCGAGACCAAGTCCCGTGGGAATCACCGAAAAACGACGATCGTCAGTTGCGAGAACCCACTCTTGCCAACCGGTCATACCAAAGACGAAGTCGCCCTCGTGGTAGTAGTCGTTACGCGATTCGACAACTACTCCTGCGCCGCTGCCGCGAATCACGTCACCGATTTGAATTGGCGGCAGGTAGCCCGGGGCGTCGTCCATCCACGTTCGAATCGTTGGATCAATGCTCAGCATCGCCACTTTGATGAGGGCTTGGCCCTCGCCGCACTCTGGACGTGGCGTCGTGATGAGCGTGGTGGTTGAGTCACTGACGGAGCCGACGGGACGCTCGGCGAGCACGATTTGACGATTGTCCATGAGGTCTCCTTCGCGGCGACCCGCGTCGCCCCTCACACCTTAAGTCGTCAACTTCATGGCGAGCGGCTGCGATGCGTCTTCGGTGATGCCCTAGCGAGCCTCGCGAACTCGGCGAATGACCTCATCGACGACGTCACTTGTTGACGCATCGCCACCGAGATCGAAGGTACGAACGCCGTCGCTCGCGGCAGACAAGGTGGCTTCTCGAAGAATCAGCGACGCGTGAGTGCACTCAGGACTCCCGCGGTATCCGGCGTGCTCCAGGACCGCGGCGCACGCGAGCAGCATGGCCATGGGGTTGGCGACGTTCTTTCCCTCGAGCGACGGAGCGGTGCCGTGTGGCGCCTCGGCCATGGCCACTCTCACCTCAAGGTCGTCGTCGAGCGAGAGCAATACTGACTCCGCGCCAGCGATCGAGCCGAACATCGCGAGAACCAAGTCGCTGAGACAGTCGCCGTCGCGGTTCAGCGCGGGTATCACCACGGGCGTCTGCCAACCTTCGGTCATCAGTCCGGCGTACGCCGCGTCGATCAACATCGGCCGGTAGATCACATCGGGATGACGAGCCGCAGCGGCGTCCATCTCCTCTTTCAACATTCCTTCGTACGTTGCCGACACCGTCCACTTGGGTCCGCCGTAGACCAGGCCCCCGAGCGCGTGCGCAGAGCGGAAGGAAAACTCGGCCACGGATCGACAAGTCGAGCGCTCGATACGTTCTGTGCGCCACGCGGACTCTGATCCCGCCCCCGGCTCGCCGTCTCGCCCCTCGTCGGCCCCGTAGGCGTCACCGACGGCCATGCGCACGACGACTACGGGGTGACTCAAGGCGACGATTGGCGTGACGCCCGGTATGCGACGACCGGTACGCACGATGACCTTGCCGTCAATGCCCTCTCGAAGGATGCGATTCGGCGAACCCACGCTGTCACGCTCGGTCGGCGTCACCGTCGCCGCCTTCAGACCGAGACCGGTGTCGCGCATGGCGGCCGCGGCCTCATGAACGACACCGTTCGCGGTTGCTTCGCGACGAGCCAGCGACAGATCGAATCGGACGAGGTCAAGTTCGACGCCTATCACCGACGCTTCTAGGACGCGCAGGGCTTCCTCTAGTAGTTCTTGACCGGTCTGGTCGCCTTCGCAGACGACGATCGTGGGGCGAGACATCGCGACTCCTTCGTAGTTCCATACACACCTTAGAGATCTGAGAATGGCGTCTCGTCCACAACGTCGCGTCCGGGTTTGCCGTGAACGAACGCCGTGGTGGTCGCGCTAGAACGGTTGACGGGGTGACATCAACCACTACTACGAAGGAGTTGTAATGGAGTACGTATCGCTCGGTACCACGGGCCTCCAGGTTTCTCGAATCTGCCTCGGCTGCATGAGTTATGGAGAGCCCGCGCGCGGAAACCAACCCTGGTCGCTCGACCGTGATGCGGCGCAGCCCTTCTTTCGCCAAGCGCTCGACGCGGGCATCAACTTTTTCGACACGGCCAACGTGTACTCGTTGGGAAGCAGCGAAGAGATCACGGGCTCGACGCTGTTGTCGATGACCTCTCGCGACGAAGTCGTCATCGCCACCAAAGTCCACGGCCGCATGCGGCCCGGTCCGAACGGCCAGGGCCTCTCCCGTAAGGCCATCATGAGCGAGATCGACCACAGTCTGCGCCGCCTCGGCACGGAGTACGTCGATTTGTACCAGATCCACCGCTGGGACTACAACACGCCGATCGAAGAGACCATGGAAGCGCTCCACGATGTCGTGCGCGCGGGCAAGGCTCGCTACATCGGCGCGTCGTCGATGTACGCATGGCAGTTCGCCCAAGCGCTCTACACCGCCGACCTCAACGGATGGACGAGGTTCGTCAGCATGCAGGATTACTACAACTTGCTCTATCGCGAAGAAGAGCGTGAAATGTTTCCACTCCTCAACGATCAAGGCGTTGGTTCCATCCCGTGGAGCCCCCTCGCGCGCGGGAGACTCACCCGACCGTGGGACGCACAGACCAATCGATCGGAGAACGACGAGTTTGGTCGCAGTCTCTACAGCGACGCTGATCGACCCATCGTTGAGGCGGTGCTCGCCATTGCGCAAAAGCGTGACGTGTCACCGGCGCAGGTGGCGTTAGCGTGGGTCCTCGCGAACCCCGTGGTGTCAAGTCCCATCGTCGGGGCGACGAAACCGGAACACCTGAGTGACGCCGTCGCCGCGGTTGACCTTCACCTCGACGAAGACGAAATCGCCGCGTTAGAAGAGCACTACACGCCCCACGGCGTGTTGGGCTTTCAATAAACGAGGTACAACACGTGGAACCGTGGTTCCTCAGCCGATAAAGGCCTTCGTGTTCGCGATGAGCTTGTCTTCAACTTCAAGACTCCAGAGAGAGTCCGCCACGTCGATCGGCAGGAAGATCTCCGAGAGCAGCAGTGACTCTACGGCGGTGACGCCGAGGTGCTCGAGCCACTTGCCGATGCCAAAGCGCACAGTGAAGTCGCTGGAATTTCCCTTGATGGATATCGAGAGCGACCGGTCCGCCGCGACGATCTCGCGCAAGAAGCCGCCCTTGCGAGCCTGGATCACCGTTCCGTCATCGCCGGGTGGTGACGTCTGAACCGTGAATCCGTTTGACTTCAGGTACTCCTCGATGTGTGACTCCAACGCGGAGAGATCGGTGCCCTTGCCTTGGAAATGCTCTTCTTTATCGCCCAGCACAATGTCCTCCTCGATACGTCACGTGATGGCACCTTACCGGAGACGGATTCCGACTCGACATCGGCCCTCAATCGCGCGACGGTGACGTGTGACAATTGAGTTGTGCCCTCACCTCAACTCAATCAGCCGCGCTATCACGCTGTCCTCGAACGTCTTGGCCAACCGGGCTCGCGTGCTCTGCTCGCGACACCGGCGCTTGAGTGTGACCTCGACCGACTCGACGCAAATATCGCGGCGATGTCCGAACGCGCAAAGGCCGGAGGTGTTCACCTCCGGCCCCACCTGAAATCACATAAGAGCGCCTTCGTCGCGCTGCGACAACTACGTGCGGGCGCATCGGGTCTCGCCTTCGCGAAACTCTCCGAAGCAGAAGCAGTGATGGCTCAACTCAACGACGACGGACGAATCTCCGTTCTTCTCACCTCGCCGCTGGTCGGAGTCGAGCTCGCCACGCGAGCGCGTGCCCTCGCACAGAACTGCGATCTCGCGGTCGTCGTCGACTCCGTGGAGGGTGTCGACGAACTCGTGGACTCCTTCGGCATCGATGGTCCGTCACTCTCGGTTCTCTGCGACGTGGACGTTGGTCTCGGACGTACCGGCGTCGTCGGCGTCGATCAGGCACGCCGCGTCGTCGAACGAATCTCATCAGCAGGGCTCCACTTCAGTGGCGTCCAGGGCTATGCCGGGCACGTGCAACACGTCAAAGGTCGCGATGAACGGCGCGCCATGACGATCGCCACAAGCGAGCGACTCGCTCAGGTCATTAGCGCACTCGAAGCAGACGGCGTGTCGGTAGAACTGCGAACGGGTGGAGGAACCGGGACCTTCGGCATCGATGTTGAACTCGGGGTTCTTAACGAACTGCAGTGCGGGAGCTATGTCTTCATGGACCGTCAGTACCGTGACGCGCTTGGAGATGACGAGGAAGGAGGTTTCGATCAAAGCCTCTTCCTCGCAACCACCGTGATTTCGGCGAATCACGAGGGCCACGTCACGACTGACGCTGGATTCAAGGCAATGGCGACTGACGCCGGTCCTCCGTCCGTCTGGGGTCACGAGGCGACAACAACGTACGGCTTCTTCGGCGACGAGCAGGGTCTGCTCACAGATACGGGCTCTACCTGGGCGCGGGGTGATCGCGTGCGTCTCGTGCCGCCGCACTGTGACCCCACCGTCAACCTGTACGACGTGATCTGGCTGGTGCGCGATGACGTCGTCCTCGACTACTTCGAGGTCGATGGGCGCGGCTGCTCGCAGTAGAGAGCCGATTCACCTCATCGAGATCGCTTCGAATTTTCGGGTGATGGCGTTACGGCCGTGAATCTGCCGCTTTATTCCAAGTCTTAGCACGATATCATTGGAATACTGGTTTCATTTTCCAAGGAGACGAATGTTCCGCGAGGTCGACATCGAGTGGCAGGGACGCCTCGTGAAGGCTTCGGTTCCACCGCTGCTCGCTGACGTGGTCGTCAATTTACCCGAGACGGTCGTACGTTCCACCGAAAGGGCGGCCGCAGCAATTGAACGTTCTAGCGATCACTTGCCTCTTTCGTGGGAACCTCTCGCTCGACTCTTGCTTCGCTTTGAAGGTGTCGCCAGTTCCGCGTTCGAACAGATCCATGCACCACTCGAGGAGATCGCGGCAGCGGAATTCACAGCCTCAATGACTGGGCCGTCCGCGTGGATTGCTGACGACCTTGCGGTCGTCTCGGAAGCCGTTGACTCCGCTCGCGGCAATCCTCTGACCGTGGCGCACCTCCTTCACTGGCACCGCCGCCTCATGGAACACGCTACGAATCAATTGGATCCGGGATTAATCGGGGAGTTCCGCGATCGTCCAGTGTGGATTGGCGGAGGCTCGCCTCTCGACGCCGCCTACGTCGGACCACCGCACGAGCTCGTCGGGGCCCTGATGGACGACCTCGTGAATTTTGCCAACACCGACGTACTCGACGTCGTTACTCAGGCGGCGATCCTGCACGCCCAATTCGAGTCGATCCATCCCTTCGGTGACGGAAACGGTCGACTAGGGAGAGTGCTGATCGGCTGGCTCATCGTCAGACGGCTCGGCGTGCACGTCTCACCGCCATTTAGCGTCTTCGTTGCCAAGGACCCAGGTGGATATCTTTCTGGTCTCGCGTTCTACCGCCTCGGTGAAATCACACCCTGGGTGCGTTGGTTTGCCACGACCCTCGAGAAGTCGGCAACGACGGCAACGTCGCTCATCACTGACGTCGAAGCACTGATGGCGGACTGGCAGGAGCGAGCAAGGCGGGCTCGGAATACGGGCGGACGAGCTGTCCGGATTGGGGCAACTTTCTGGGGAGTACTTGCGATGCTGCCAGAGCACCCGATCGTCTCAACGACACTGGTCCAAGATCGATTCGCGATCTCTAATGAGGCAGCGCGACAAGTCCTTCGTCGCCTCGAGTCTCTCGAGATCCTTTCGCCCGTCGACTTACATTCGGGAGCACCTGGTCGACCAATGCGATGGTGGGCCGCCGAGGAACTGATCGCTATCGTCGCACGGTCGAGTTGAAGCTCGCGCAGGTTTGAAAGGGTTCGCCTAATTGGTGGGCGCTGAGGGACTCGAACCCCCGACCTGCTGAGTGTAAATCAGCTGCTCTAACCAACTGAGCTAAGCGCCCGAAGTAGTACATCCTACTGGCCGCACTCTGCGCGGCTCAGAACGGCGCGGCGTCGCGAAGGAATGTGAGAAGCTCGGGCGTCGCGGCAAAGAGTGGACGACGTCGCACTCGTTCGCCCGTCACCAGCGTTTCGCCGTCGTACTCCCCCGAGACGGCCCCCGCCTCTTCGATCATCAGGAGTCCACCCAAATAGTCCCAGGGGTGTAGCCCCGAGCGCGCGGCCACGCTGAACATATCGAGTGAACCGTCAGCGACAAGGCAGATCTCGAGGCTCGCAGCGCCGAGTGACCGGTACTGAGCCCAGCCCAGATGTCGATCCGGTAAGCCCGAGAAACTGACAATGGACTTGGCGACATCGACTTGGCCGCTCGGAGAGATTTTCTCACCGTCACGCCGTGCTCCCCCGCCCTTTTCTGCTTCGTAGGTTGCACCAGTCGCTTGATTGACCACGAGCGCCGCGACGAGTTCGTCGTCACGCAGCACAGCGAGGCTGGTCGCAAAAAACGGAACTCCGTGATCGCAGTTCGTCGACCCGTCAATCGGATCGAGAACAACGGTGTACTCGCCGTCTCCCGAGACGCCTGACTCTTCACTCACGACGCGAAATCCGGCACCGTGTAACACGCGTAGCGCAACTTCGTCAGCCGCTATATCGAGGTGATATTGCGTGGAGCGAAGTCCGGAATACCCATCATGATCTCCCGACTTCACGACTGCCGCAATCTCTTGGGCGCACTCGCGAAGTGCATCGAAAAGCGCAGACTTCACATAGCAACGCTAGTAGGGTTCGCGACTAACCTGATTGGTAATGGCCGCTATAGACGTCGCAGGTTTCGTTGCCGACCTTAAAGATCACGCGGTGACCCACGGTTTTCACGTGCACGATGAGCGGCATTTCGTAGAAACGTATTCACTGCGCCAAGCGTGGGAAGTCGATCTGCATCCTGAAGACGGTTGTGGTGGTCCGGTCGATCTCCACATTGAACTCGACGTTGATCCCAGGACTCTGCTGGCGTTCGAAGACGCGGTCCTCGGCCTGCCCGACGAAGTCGATCCGCCCGACGAGTTTCATTTTCCTCTCGTGTTGACGTGGAGTTTGCCGCCCATGCCCCACGGCCCCGACTTGCTGCGTTTGGCCATTGATCTTGCGCCGATTGGCGGATTGGAAATGCCTCTCGAGGTCACGGCGACCGACGTTTTCGCTTCCCCCACGGAGAGCAGTGAGCGCCGCATCTCAATTGTCGCGCGCCGAGCAATCTCACTGAGTCAAGTGGCAAAGGGTGAAGATCCCTTGTGCGACATCTTTGAGCGCGGACGCAGTGTGAGCGACTTCTTGTTGCAATCCGCGGACTCGTGGCTCGGCTAGTCCGACTCGCGGGCGTACTGGCAACTCTCACGATCTCGAGCGCACTGCTCGCATCGTGTGGAACTGGTGACGCCACCTCCGATGTGCGTCACAGTTGCGTGTACGTGAAGCGCGCGCTCTCAATTGAAACCGAAAGTCAGCAACCGGGCCTCAGCACAACGCGACGTCGGGTGCTCCAATCCAATGCGCTCAGCGAACTCCTGAAGGCGACTCCTTCAGCGGCCGCGGCGACGTCGATCGACGGAAGTTGGAATCCACTCATGACGACAATCAACGAAGCGGAACGAGTGCCGATTCCCGACCTTGAGGCGTCTCTGACACGACTGTGTCGTATCGCCGACTCACAAACGCCGTACCTCTAGTTCTGGTCGGGCAGGCGTTCTTTCAACCAGGCCAGGGAGTTTTCCTCCAGCATCGCCTCTTCCCAGCCTTCGAGAAGATCCTCCAGCGCGGCCTTTGAGCCAACCTTGCCAATGATGACCACCGTCAAGTCGGTGACCGGTTCGTTCGAGACGTAGAAGTCACCAAAGATGTCCTCCGTCACGACGGCGTCGGGCTCGACCATTAAGTAAAGCTCGCCGGTCGCCTCGACCCATGACAGTTCGTACTCGTTATCAGTCTTATCGGTCCACTCGTTGCCGAACTCGAACTCCGCGCTCTCACGTCGGGCCTCGTTTTGCTCGTAGAAAGTTTCGATGTCCATCGCCACACCTTACGTCGCGAGTATGTGCGTTGCCGAGTGCGCGGTGTTGTCCACGATGTGGGTATGAAGAATGTTGTCGCACGGTGCGCGCACCTAGTCGCTGTGCGATGCGTGAGGGGCCCTCTACTAGGTCCCATGACCACAAAACTTGACCTCTTAAACAACCTTCGACACGAATGGCGCTGGGTCGGACGACGTCCGAGTGCCCGTGAAGCGCTGCGACGCCTCGACGAACGCCACCCCGACCTGCGGCTTTACGATCAGCACGATCTGCGCGACGTCGTGGATCTCCTGGAGTCGCGCAGCGGTCGCAGCGTTCTCGAGCGTGCGCAGATAGTTCGTGCACTTCTTGAAGAAGCCAGCGATCCGGACATTCACCGAGCTCTGCTGCAGACGCTGTTGCCAGGGGTCGTCAGCGTCTGTCGTCAGTTGCGCTTCGGCGAGGGCATCATCGAGGAGCCGAGCGAGATGCTCGGTGTCGCCATCTCACTTCTCAGCGAGTTGCTCGTCGACTGGGCTGGCCAGTCGCGCGCCTACGCGGCGCCCGACCTTCTCTCGGCCCTGAGGGGACGACTGCGTCGATGGATGCTCAAGGAAAAAGAAGCGCTACACAACGTGACGACCTATGACGTCGCCGGGCGCGCGGCTGAGGTGTCCTCACCTCTCCTGACGCGACTCGAAGGACTGCGCGATGAGCACGACCGTCTGGTGCGACTCACCTACGCGCGCGTCTTTGAAGGCCGATCCCTACGCGAGCTCGCAGCCCACGACCACAGTGCGCCCGTGTCGCTGCAGAGCGAACTCCAACATTTCGCTGTTCGATATTTGCTCTAGTCATTATCAAAGGTTGTGAATGTCCGACGAATATGCATCTCCTCAGCCGTTACCCTGCAAGGACCAATATGAGATTGCCGCACTCGCTCAAGAGCACTCACTGGGTGATGTGGTCGAGCCCCGTTCTTCTCTTGGTCCTCGTTTTCACGCTGACCGCCTCGTCGAGTTCGACGCCACCGCGCCACCTCGACTCTCTCACGGTTCCTCCGGAGAGTGCGCCCCTGCACACGCGTACCCCGTCGACCCCAACGACGACGGCCCCAGTGACCACGACGACGAACCCAACCTCGCATCGGAAACGAGCGACGACAACCCGCCACGTCGCCGACACGACGTCTCCGACCTACGTGTCGACGCCGAGCGCCCCGACGACGATCGCCGTGCCCGACAAGAACTCGTCCGGCGTGACCGTTTCGAACGTCAAGTCCAGCGTGAACGCGTCCGCCGACAGCGCCTCGAGCGGCGTCGTGAGCGGTCAGCTCAACCCAACGCTCGACGTGGCCGACGTGCCCCTGCGCGGTCCTGGAACGTGGAACGTCGCCACGAGCGCGCCGGTGACGGTGACTCTGACGTGCGCGGGCGCGACGATCGCAGTCGACGGGCAGTTCGAGATCGCCCCTCGCACAACGTGCCAAGTGACCATCGCAACGATGGCTCCCAACCGGTCCGTGACATGGGAACTGACGCCAGTCAGCTAGGGCGTCCGCTCGGCGCCCGCGTTCACGGAGCAGCACTCGTGCTCTACTTCGCCCTGTTGCCCTACGTGGTGCTCTCGAAGTGGCGCCAGACCTCAAGCGAAACCAGTGGGTCGCTGATTCGCGCGTTTCTGGTCGTTCTTGCGCTCTTCTGGATCGGTTTTCTCTGCCAGGTACTTCGAAACGTCTGGCGTCTGCGCCAAGGGCGGCGAGTGAGTTCTGGCGGGAGTGCCTGGCTCGCGGGACTGGTCGTGGCGATGTTGGCGCTCGCGGTACCCACTCACGCCACCGCGCACGAACCAACGGCCATTTCTATTCTGTACAAATCGACGTCGGCGCCTGATCACGGCCGCGTCCCCGTTCCTCTCGTGAGTGCCTCCCCCTTGCCGCTCGCTCTGATGGCGAAGCGGCGCAACGATGCTCTGCGTCAGCCCGAAGGCGGTGATCTCTTCGACGTGGACGAGTCAATCGAGCTCTTGCGGGGTTTGAATCCGGAACTCCTTGCTCATCTCGTCGCCTTGATCGGCGACGAGACCGACGGAGTGCTGGACGTGCCCGACTCTTCGACACCCACAGAAAGCGTCGTGCCACGATCGGCGATTCTCGCGTGCTCGCTCGGACCGAGTGCCTCGGGTTCGCTCGTGGGATTCGCTCGGGAAGGAGGACGCCTGCCCATACGTGCCTCGTGGAACATCGACGAGATCAAACGGCGCGTCGTCGCACTGCACGAGGGGACGATTGCCTTCGCGAGGAGTGAGCCTGAACTTCTGCGCGCTCTCGCCACGCGCACGCTTCGCCACAGTGTCGTTCTTTACCTCGGCGCCGCGAACGAGCTCGACGATGAACTCAGCGCCTGCGCGATCACGCTGACGCCCTACCTCGAGCACGACAGTCGTGGGCCCGTACGATCTCTCGTCGAAGCGCCTCGATCCAGCGATCTGCGCGTCGAGCTTCTGCGCGCCGATCCCTACGTGGCGGGCATCGTCGAACCGTTCACCCCCACCCTGCGCCGACGGTGCGTCGAGATGGTCGCGTATCTGGCCCTCCACCGCCACGAGCCCGTCACCGGCGAACGACTGCGCACACGCGTTCTCGTGCACGCTGACGTTGAAGCCTCCACGCGTACCCTCGCGAACACGGCGAGCGCCGTGCGACGAAGCCTCGGCGTCGACGCGCAGGGTCCTCGCCTGCACCCCGTTACTTCGTCGGGCCTCTACGCCACCCACGGG
>JBAQZL010000011.1:0-2100 GCA_049790955.1 Acidimicrobiales bacterium | reverse complement strand
CCCGAATGTTGCGCGACTCATGGAACTGGGTGAGGCATCTCGACGTGCATCGAAAGCGATCATCGTGTTGAAGGCGGGACGTACCACAAGTGGTGCGGCAGCTGCCATGTCGCACACCGGGACGTTGGCCGGGTCGCAAGCAGCAGTGTCGGCCGCCTTTCGAGAGGCGGGACTCGTTGAAGTTCACGACTACGAAGACCTGTTAGAGACGGCTATTTTCTTTTCCCGCGCAAAGCCGCCGAAGGCTCACGGGGTAGCAGTGGTGACCGCAATGGGAGGATGTGGCGTTCTTGCGGCTGACGCGGCTGAAGAAGCGGGGGTACCCCTTCCCATGCCCATGGGTAAGACGTTGGACCGCCTGCGGGAGATGGTGCCCAGTTTTGCAACCTTTAGCAATCCGGCAGACCTCACCGCGGCCCCGGGTAGTGGTTCGAAATTCGACTCCGCGCTGCGTCTCTTTGCCGCGGATCCTTTGTTTGATGTGGTCGTGATGCCAATGGCGCCTGGCGTCAAGGAGGAGGATCGACCGAGAGTAGCTTCGCGAGTTGCGGAGGAAACGGGATCAAACATTGCGGTGTATTGGATGAGCTCCCACCTCGAGGGCCCCGGCAGCGAGGTATTGATGCTCGACAAGAACGTCAGCATTTTTCGCTCGGTTCGCAGATGCTTCCAGGCGGTGGCGAAATGGTATTGGTGGCATGGATTGGCATCGCCGACGACGGATCTCGATTCCGAATGGGCAGCGCTCCGCAACAGCGGCCTCGTCGCGGAGGCCAGTGGCCTTATCAGCACCGCCCTCGAGAACGCCGAGTCCAGGTCTCGGGTGACCTTGAACGAAGACGCTTCACGTTCCGTCGCGAGGGCGGTTGGCCTCCCACTCGTGCGGGGCGAGCTCGCGACGTCCCCGGAGGAGGCGCTACGAGTCGCGAGCGAGGTGGGCTACCCGGTCGCGGCGAAAGCCATTTCCCAGCAAGTCACTCATAAGACTGAGGCAGGCGCCGTTCGACTCGGCATAAACGACGAGGACACGTTGCAAGAGGCATTTCGAGAAGTGGTCAGCAACACCCTCGCCTACGCGCCGACGGCGCGGGTCGATGGCGTGCTGGTGACCGAGATGGTTGGCGACGCGCTAGAAGTGATCGTGGGCGCCCGCCGAGACCTTACCGTCGGGCCCCTGGTCGTAGTTGGCCTCGGTGGGTCACTGGTTGAGCTCTTCAAAGCGCCAGCGATGAGTCTTGCCCCCGTGAGTCACCAAAGGGCGCTTGAGATGATCCAGGAAATGCCCGGCTCCGAGTTGTTGTTTGGTTTCCGAGGTTCGGAGCCGCGTGATGTTAGCGCGCTCGCCGATGTCGTGATGCGCGTTTCGCACCTGATCAGCGACATTTCTGAGCTCCAAGAGGTTGACTTTAATCCTGTTATGGTGCGTGTGACCGGCGAAGGGGTAGCGATCGCCGACGCGCTCATCGTTGTGGGGAAGTGAGAGTCGCCCGCTCAACGTCCGCGGTAAACCGGCGCGCGTTTTTCTGAGTAGGCGAGGAGCGCTTCCGTCGTGTCTTTGCTCGCTCGGTTGACCGCCTGACTACGTGCTTCGCTCGCGAGCGATTCCTCCAGCGTCATGGACAGACTTTGGTTGAGCAGAGTTTTGTCCAAGGCGAGAGCAATCGGCGGGCCACTCGCGAGTCGTCGAGCCCACCCGTCGACAAATTCATCGAGTTCCGCCGCCGGAACTACTTTGTTCACGAGACCCATCGCGGCAGCATCTGCGGCAGAGTAGATATCGCCGAAGTACGCGATTTCCTTGGCTCGCTGCAGCCCCACGAGACGCTGCAAGAACCACGACCCTCCAAAATCCACACTCAAGCCACGTTTAGCGAAGATCTCGCTAAATCGAGCGCTGTCGGAAGCGACGACGAGGTCGCATCCAAGCGCCAAATTGCAACCGGCGCCGACAGCAGCGCCTTCGACTTTGGCGATGGTCGGCATCGCGAGATTGTGAAGTGAAAGGGCAACCTTGGTCAGTTGTCGATTGAGGAAAAGGTCGTGCTCGTCGGGCCGTGCCTCTGTCAGATCAGCACCGGAGCAAAATGCCCCACCCACTCC
>JBAQZL010000010.1:0-2453 GCA_049790955.1 Acidimicrobiales bacterium | reverse complement strand
GCACCGATCGGACCCGGTCGAGCGCCTCTGTCTCGCCACCCACCATAAGCGTCAGCTTTCCGACATCCGCGGCGGCGGCGCCGCCGGAGATTCCCGCGTCGAGATAGGCGGCACCCTTTTGGGCGAGGAGTTCGTGTACGCGTCGAGTCGACTCCGGTGCCGCCGTCGACAGATCGATGACGACCTTTCCCGAATCAATATTCTCGAGAACTCCGCCGTCATCGAAGACAACAGACTCCACCACGTGACTGTCGGGCAACGAAAGCAGGATGAAGTCCGACGCGCGCGTGAGCTCAGCCACTGATGCCGCGCCAGACGCCCCCGATCCGTCGATCGCCGAAGGGTTTGCGTCGAACCCCAGCACGTCGCGTCCGCCGCGGATGATGCATTTGGTCATCCGACCGCCCATGTTGCCCAAGCCGATGAACCCAATGGTTTCTGTCGTCACTGTGTCTCCATCTCACTCACGCGCGTACATCAGGCGATCGACCGCCGCGACGTCCCACGCGCCCGCTCCACCCGACGGGCGAACGGTGTTCACAATCGTCGCGCCGCCGTCGACGCTCACGACCTGACCGGCCATGTATGACGCGTCCTCGCTCAAGAGGAAGGCGACCACAGAGGCGACCTCGTCGGGCCGACCGGCGCGGCGCAACGGAGTAGTCGACGCGCGCTGCTCCATGTCGTTCTTGCCGCCGATGTTGGTCGCGGCCGCCGCGAACAGCTCGGTGGGCACGATGCCCGGCGCCACCCCGTTTACCCGGATGCCCAGCGGCCCACCGTAGACCGCTGCGCCGTGGATCAGCCCGAGCGAGCCATGTTTGGACGTTTGATAGGCGAGGAGGTCGGCGCTGCCGGTGAGGCTCGCGATGGACGCCGTAATGACAATGGATCCGACTGTCTTCTGTGTACGAAACTGTCGGAACGCTGCGCGCAAACCCAAGAATTGGCCGCGCAGATTGACGCTGAGCACACGGTCGAACTCCTCGACCGAGAGGTCGGGCAGGGGAGCGAAGCTGCCGAAGATCCCGGCGTTGAGGTGATAGAGATCCACCTGACCGAAGGTCGCGACGCCCGCTTGCATATATTGTTCGACGGCCATTTCGTCCGACACATCCGCTTCGACCGCGATGGAGGGAGTGAGGAGGCTCGACGCGACCTCGGCGACGCGATCGCCATTGACGTCGACGGCGACGATGTGGGCCCCCTCGGCGGCAAGCAGCTGCGCTGACGCCTTGCCAAGCCCGCCCGCGGCGCCGGTCACGACCGCAACCTGCCCATCGAAGCGCCTCGCCATCATGCCACCACCGAAGTTGTGTTCGTCAAGCTCCCAATGGTTGCGACGAGACCATCGAACTCGCCGTCGATCGGAGCGAAGCGTCGCAGGGTGTTCGGATCGTGCCCGGCGACAAGGTGATCGATCGATCCCAGTCGTTCCATCTCGCGGATCGTGTCGAACGCCTCGTACATCTCCACCAAATCGGCCACTGACGTGAAGAGCATGTCGCGCTCGTACTCTTCGTAGTAGTGAATCGCGTCACTCGCGAGGAGTACGGTGCCTTCGTCGGTCGCGACGCGAACCACGCACTGGCCCGGAGTATGCCCACCCACCACCAGCGCGTGGACTCCTGGTGCAATGTCCAGCCAGTCGTCGAACAGCCGTAGTCGTCCCTCGTCATTGATCCGGCGGAGGCCCGCGAGCTCCTCATCTTCCACCGAGTGATGAAACAGCGCGCGCCCGGCGTGTCGACTGGACCAGAACTCGAATTCGGCTCTAGCCATCACCACCTCGGACGTGGGGAAATGGTCGAGGTTGCCAATGTGGTCGTAGTGGGCGTGGGTGATCACCACGAGCGGGGAGGACTGCGGATCCACGCCGATTCGAGAGAACAGCTGAGGAACGGGGACCAACGTCGTTCGACCACGGACGTCGCCGCCGCGACGTGAGAATCCGGTATCGACGACGATCGTGCGCTCGTGGTTTCGCACCACCCAAAAGAAGTAATCCATCTCGATTGGACCATCGGCCTGGCCGTACAGGGGATAGTTGAGGTAGACGTCGCTCCGCACGGTCTGACGAGTCCCGTACTTGGCGATGACCACTTGGTAGCGGTCGTTGGACTGACTCACTTCCCACCTTTCGATGACTGCCGGTTCGGGGATCCGTCCGATGTCTAGACGAGAACGGTGGCGATGCTGCCGGCCGGTCCGTCGGCCGCCGGAAACTTGTCTCTTGTTCTGCCGTCGTGCCCGGGGATCACGGTGGCCCCCGTTTCTCTGGCCAGTTCACCGATGCACGACAGTGCCGAGCGCATCTCGTTGAGATTGGTGAAGGCGAAGAAGGGCCACTCATGCTCCAGCTGCTCGTAGAAGTGGGCAGCATCGCTCGCCAGGATGAACGGGCCCACCGTCGTTTCGATGAGCGCGATGAGCTCGCCGGGGCAGTGTCCGCC
>JBAQZL010000009.1:0-10225 GCA_049790955.1 Acidimicrobiales bacterium | reverse complement strand
GTATCACTCGTAGTTCACGTAGTACCTGCCAACAAACCGACGGACCGCAAGGCGAGAAGGAAGTGGGGGGAAGAGGGACCTCTTAGGAGTGACAGAATCCTTTCAACGGGTAGCGGAGTTCGGTCCGCTGCACGGAACCGGCAAATGGCGTGAAGTGCCTGCCGTCAAAGATGTTCTGTCCGACACGGAACATAGTTGGCGTGCCTCGGAAACCCCGAGGGGCGGGTGAGTTTCGGCTCACTGGTCACTCGGGGTTTTCGGCCGTCTAGGCCCAAATCACGAGATCCAATACCGACGTGTTTCTATCGGGTCGCTCTCCGCTGGCGGAACAATCGACTCGAAGACTCCACCATTTTGTTCAATGACGCGAGCCGAGCCGACGTTCTCGTTATCGCAGGTCACGAGCACGCGTTCAACTCCCTCGGCGCGCAAGATAATCAGTGCTTGACGCAAGATTTCAGTGGCGTAGCCCTTTCGCCGATGCGCGGGCGCCACGCCATAGCCAACGTGACCGCCTCGCTCGGCGAAGAACTCGTTGAGCTCGAAGCGAAGCGACGCACGTCCCACGAGCTCGCCGTGCACGAAGGCACCCAGTTGGACACCGCGCACGCGATACGTGGACGGGTTGAGTCCTTGACGCTGTTCGGCGTTGGACTTCAAGAACTCCGACCACGACTTCATTGACTCCCAATCGAGGAGAAAGGGAAAGGGGCCAGAAAGCATCGATTCGTGAATGGCCACGGCGGCCGTTTCATCATCCGCGTTATACGGTCGCAGTCGTAGCGTCATTGATTTAGGTTATTGGGCGCGAACATCACTCTCTCGGAAATATCATTCGGGAGATTAGGGAGATCAAGAGATGCCAGACGACAGCACTCAGGTCAGGGTCTCGAGGAGAATCGAAGCGCCAGCCGTTCGCATCTTCGAGATACTGGCCGACCCGCAACGCCACACCGATCTCGATGGTTCCTCTCATTACACGGGCGAAGGCAAGATGCTTCAAGGTGCGGTGTCGAACGACATCATCACTGGCGTCGGGGACATCTTCATAATGAAAATGCACTTTGAGGGAGTGGGCCACTACGTGATGCAGAACCACGTCGTCGAGTATGAGCCCAATCGACGCATTGGATGGGAGCCAGCTCCTGGCGACGAGGCGGCGTCGGATGATGGCAGGTTCCCTATCGGTATTCCATCGGGACATCGATGGAGCTATGAGTTGACCCCCGACGGCGCGGACGCCACGGTCGTGACCGAGATCTACGACGATGCATTGGCGCCTGAAGAGCTCCGCGAAGCTACGAACAATGGCAAGGAATGGATCGATACCATGACGGCGACCCTGGCACGACTCGACGAGATCTGTCGGCAGTGACGGGTCCGACGCGATGTCTCGTTAACTGTCGGGTCGCCACGTTCCCCAGGAACGATCCCAGGGGACATCACCGCGCGCCAGGGACTCTTCGACTGCGCGGCAATTGCCTTCAATGCGTTGAGCGTCGCTATCGCTGAGGAATCCCATGTCGAAGGCGAGTTCTACTTCGTCCACGTCCTTTCGTTCCCACGTCCGACAGTCCGGCGAGACGACGAGGTCCAATATTTCATCCATCGTGTCGAAGCCGAGCGGCGTGCGGCGCAGCGGTTGTTGAAAGTTCACGTACCACCACTGCACGCCATCGTCGGTAATCGGCGCGAATACCTCAAAGGGTGCGTCTCGCGGCGCGATGCGCAGCACCCCCGGAGGCAAAAACTTCCTTTCGTAGAGATCCCACTCGCCCGAGAGCCACGAGATGCACGTGCGGCCGTGCTCCACGCCGACGGGATACTCGATCAACGTTCCGGGTGTGAGCCACGTGACGATCTGAGTGTCGGAGTCTTCCTGCACAGTGACCGGTCGAACTGTCCACACCTTGTCGTTCAACACTTCTCGAATGACGATGCGTTCGCCACGACGAAAGTGGGTCAAAAGAGCGACTGTGGTTCGACTGGCTCGGTGAGCTCTGGTCCGTCGTTCTTCACGGACCCGACGGCGCTCGCGACGCCGTAGTGCGTAAGTGTTCCCTTGGGTGCGGGACGGAGCAGCAAGAGACGTTCGTCGGGGGAGTGTTCGGCGACGTTGAGCCAAGTCTCGACGTCGCCGAGTTGTAAGACGACGGGCATGCGGTCATGGATCTCGTCCATGTCGACGCCGGGCGTCGTCGTGATGATGGTGCACGTCGCGAGGGGCTCGGGGTTGGGGTCGGCGGGGTTGCGCCAGAACTCGTAGAGCCCCGCGAGCAGGACCGGCTCTTCGTCAACGCGGGTGAAGAAGTGTGGCTGGCGATTCTGTCCGGGGCGATGGTCCCACTCGTAAAAACCGTCGACGGGAATGACGCACGGACGTCGCGCGAAGGCGTTGCGAAAGGAGGGCTTCTCCGCGACCCCTTCAGCGCGCGCGTTAAAGAGTCGATTGCCGATCGAGGGATCCTTCGCCCAGCTCGGCACTAACCCCCAGCGGTAGGGATCCAAGACGCGAGCTTCGTGGTGTTCGCTTACGCCAAAGAGGGTGCGCTGGGGACCGACGTTCCAGCTGGGTGTCCCCTCGGGATCGAGCCCGGCGGCGAGGGCTGCGCCGAGGAACCGCGCGAGGTGAGCGGGGGGAGTGAAGAGAGCGATGCGGCCACACATAGGCACCATTTTGCCGGTATTTCCCGTCTCTGGCGCATGTCGCGATGAGTGGCTACTCGGTGACGTGTAACTTGACAAACCCATAATTCCGTGGGACAATTAGGTATGGAGAAAATCACGATTGTCAACATAGCCCGTTTGATTCCTAGCGATTTCGCGGCCTATGAGTACATGGAAAGCCTGCGCTGGCCCGATGGTGAGGTCGTCTGCCCTCACTGTGGCGTCATCTCGACAGGTCACTACTACCTCACACCTGCCGATGGTATGACACGCCTGACGACCCGTGGAAGCCTGTCGCAGCGTCGAGTCTGGAAGTGCTCAGACTGCCGTAAACAGTTCTCCGTGACCACCGGAACGGTCTTTCACGGTTCCAAGGTGAGTCTACGAATCTGGCTGTTCGTGTTTTTTGAGATGTGTGCCAACAAGAACGGAATCGCAGCGCGTGAGATCGCTCGCAAGTACGGGGTGGCTCCTAAGACCGCCTGGTTTATGACTCAGCGAATCCGCGAAGCGATGATGAACGATTCATCGGGCAAATTGTCAGGCAACATCGTGGCTGACGAAACCTACATCGGAGGCAAGCCTGAGAACTGGCACAAGAACGACCCACGCAGGGCTGACAAGGGCTACTCAACTGCTCGCAAGGTTCCTGTTGTCGCGCTCATTTCAGAAGAGACAGGCGAGATTCGCGCCAAGGTCGTCACGACTGTTTCAGGCCCGACCATTCGCCAGTTCATCCGCGAGAACATTGAGGTCAAGGGGTCCGAATTGCACACGGACTCAGCCGGTGTCTACACGACCATCGGTAAGGAAATGATCGCTCACCATGTGGTCAATCACCACATGGGTCAGTACGTCACGGACTTGTCGGATGGGACCAACAAAGCAGAGAACTTCTTTTCACAGCTCAAAAGGTCGATCAGTGGGACGCACCACAACATCAGCCCGAATCACCTTCACCGCTACCTCATCGAGTTTGCCTACCGTCACTCAACTCACGAGATCAGCGACACTGAGCGCATGGTTCGTTTGATGGGCCAGGTGCACGGCAGGCGCGTTTCGTATCGACCTCTTGTGGATTAGCACGGGACGGCTCGCTAGCCTTTAGTGATGGAAAAGCCATGGATTCAGCCAGCGATGCCGCCCCCGAGGGGCGTCGCCGAAAAAGGCCCCGGAATCCGTCTCAAGCGGGATCATCCTACCTCTACAGCATTTCTCGACGAGAGCGGGATCATATCTGCCGACCGATTTTTTAGCGTTGGACTGGTCAAAACTAGACAGGCGCCGAAACTACTTCGAGCGATCCAAAAACTGAGAGACACAAATCACTGGTATCAAGAAATCAAATGGACGAGTATTAAGGCAAATTCAGTTGCGAGCTACAAAAACGTAATCGACATCTGCTTTTCTGATCCTGAGTTAATCGAGTTTTGGTGCTTCGTGGCAGATCGGGACAAGGCCGATCCAATCGAAAGGTTCGGGTCTCAGTGGGATGCGTACGGCAAGTTGGCGGAGCAACTGACTGTCGCGTCGCTTCATCCAGATGAACTGATTGCAATCATGGCCGACAACTATTCGACCCCCGATCACATTCTCTTTGAAGAGGATTTGAAGTCTGCCGTAAATCGTCGTCTGAAGCGTCTCGCTGCTGTTTCGGTTGTCCGGCTTGATTCTCGATCGAGCGACGGGCTCCAAGTGGCAGACCTATTGACATCTGGTATTACGTTTGAATTTCGCCAAGACGCGAATTTGGCGAGTGCTAATAGTCCGAAAGCGGAAGTTGCTCAATACTTGAGAAACGCGATCGGTTGTGGATCCTGCCTAAAAGGTTGGAGGAACGGAAAACACAGCATTCAGATCTTCAACAAAGGCGAAACTGGATAATCCCAGGTCAGCCCGGATGAATGTTTGACTCGATTCTGCTAATATTGCAGATGCCGGGTGTGGACCTCAGGTCTTTAGCCCGTGGAAGTTCTGTGGGAAGCCCGGCCTTTTGGTCGGGTTTTCCACGTTTTAGGGGCAATTTGATATGACACGCAAGGCTTTCGACAAATACGACGAACCGGTCAACATCGACATAGACCCCGAAGAGGGCCTAAAAATCCTGCTCCAAATTGAGCCCTGCGAAGACGAGTCTGAGAAGGACTAGCCGATCGCCGGGATGAGGACAGGAAAGTCAGTTTCTCCAGTGAGTTCGTAATGACGAGCGAGGGAGTCGATAGCGACGATGTTCGAGATCTTCCCTCGCGGTGGGAGATGGCAGGTTCGCCCTGGGTCATCGACGCCCTCCACCGCCGGATATGCCGGAACCATAAAAGAAGTTGAAACTCGCAAAACCCGACCTGGAGAAACGATGATGGGGCCAGTGTCAGCGCGGATCTCATTTCGGTGAGTCGCGTCGTACCACTCGAACATCTCTGATGCACTTTCTTTTGACTCCCCGTCAAATTCGATAGTTGCTGTCACTCTCATGATCGTCACGGGCGCTGCATTTTCATGGGGTGCAGCAATGTTCATCTGGACACTCACGTAGATGTATCCGATTAACTCTCCCATTGGATGATCTAGCTCCTGTAGCCACCCCTCGGTTCGTCTGCCTCCTGGCGTGAGTACGAGTGCTGGAAGGTCGGGAGAACTCGCGGCAGATGGATCTACGTTCTCCGCCAAGGACAAGGATTGAGGCGGCAGTCTTCGCCCGATTGTAAGGATTCTTGTCTTTGGGTCCCAACTCAGATTTTTTCGCGAGAAAGAGACTGCGTGGCTCAAAAATGTGCAGAGAATGATGAATACGCCGAAGCAAAGAAATGCGAGCGAAACCTCAAACCAACCGTTATTGAGTAGGTCCTCATGGCTCGGGTTGAGAATGGAAACCACTCCGGTTAATCCGGCTCCGGCGACCGTCAAGGACGAACCTGCCGTGTAGCCGGAAGGGAGTTCTGCCATTTTTTGAGCCTACCGCGAAGTGGGTTTGTCATGTTACACGTCGCCGGCTACTCTTACGAACATATGTTCGCTTTGTCACCTTCTCGACCCACGCTCTCTCCTGAACTCCTCGCCCGGGTGCGCCCAGTGTCGCTCGCGAAGACCCGCACCGTCCCCCTCGGCGACCCCTGGCGGGCGCTCGTGCCCGACGGTGCGCTGCGTCGAGGATCGACGGTTGTCGTGGAGGCGCCGATCGGTCTCGGCGGACTCAGCCTCGCTCTCAGTCTCTTGAGTGAAGCCAGCACGAACGGTCACTGGGCGGCCGTCGTGGGCATCGACGATCCCGGGGTCATGGCCATGGTCGAACTCGGGGTTGATCTACGTCGCGTTCTCTTCGTGCCGCGCCCTAGAGGAGCGTGGGCGGAGTCGGCGGCCGATCTTCTTGACGGGGTTGATCTCGTTCTCGTGCGACCGCCGTCGCGCCCCGGCCACGGCGCCGTGCGACGCCTGATGGACCGGGTGCGCGAACGCGGCACCGTGCTCATCGCGCTGAGTGAACCGCGCGCGCCCTGGCCGCTACCCGCGGATCTCTTCTTTCGCGTCACCCAGGCCGAGTGGATCACCTCGTCGCGTCTCGACGCGCGCTATCTCACGGTGCACGTGAGCGGTCGTGGAGAACTCGCTCGCGGGGCCGAGCACGTGGTCGTGGTGCCCAATCGCCACGGCGCCGCGGAGGCGCGCTGATGGAACAACTCCTCGCCGTATGGGTCGAGCCCCTCGCGATCGAGCAGCCCGACGGCTCGACGCTGCGCGACACCATCGCTCTCGCCGACGCCTTGGAGATGATGTGTCCCTTCACCGAGGTGGTGCGCCTCGGTCTCTACGTCATGCCGCTGCGCGGTCCGAGTCGCTTCTTTGGCGGCGACGACGCGGTGCTGGCCATGGTGCGCCAGTGCGTTTTCGACGTGGTGGGCGTGGAGGCCAAGCTCGGCGTCGCCGAAGGACTCTTCTGTGCGGAACTCGCGGCGCATCGAGAAGTTCTCGTGCCGCGTGGCGCGAGCGATGCGTTTCGCCGCGCGCAGCCACTCGAGGTGCTGGGTCGTAAGGACCTCGCGACCACGTGTCAGCGCTTGGGGCTGCACACGCTAGGTGCCTTCGCGGACCTCGAGCCGGCGCGCGTGGCGGAGCGCTTCAACCAACACGCTCTGGTCTTGCACCGTGTGGCCCGGGGCGAACTCACCGAGCTGGAGACTCAGCGCGATCGGCGCCTCGGGCGTCGTCTCGCGCAACTGCGCGGTGATGACACGGATCTCTTCGAAGAGCAGCAGGGCTTCTTTGGCCAACGCGGGGCCGAAGACGATCGGGCCGAAGCGGCCGCGCATCGCGTGCGTCGTCGTCTCGGGGCCGAAGCGATTGTGGTGGCGAATCTGCACGGGGGTCGCGGACCCGAGGACCGCGCCACTCTCGTGCCCTGGGGCTCGCCGGCGACAGTCGTGCGCGATCACGCGCCGTGGCCCGGACGACTGGCCGCCCCCTCGCCGGCGACCACGTTGGCTCACCCCGTGCCGCTGCAGCTGCGCGACGAGGCGAATCGACCCGTGGTCTTGAGTGCGCGCGGCGTCTTGAGTGCCGCCCCGGCGGCGGTGATCTTTTCTTCTCCACTACGTCGAGAGATTGTCTGGTTCGCCGGCCCCTGGCCGCTGGTGGAACGATGGTGGTCGCGTCATCGTCGCCGCGCGCACCTGCAGATGGTGCTCGCCAGTGGCGAAGCGCTGCTGGTGGTCGCGGAGACGAGTCGGTGGTGGCTCGTTGGAATCTATGACTGATGGCGACGTATGGAGAACTGCACGCACACTCGGGCTTTAGCTTTTTAGACGGCGCGAGCGATCCTGAGGAGTTAGTCGTCGAGGCCACGCGGCTCGGTCTGTCGGGGCTAGCGCTCTGCGATCATCACGGCCTCTACGGCGTGGTGCGTTTCTCTGAAGCCGCCCGCGCGCTCGGCCTCGCGAGTGTCTTCGGCAGCGAGATCACCCTCGACGCGAACGACGATCGCGTGGGCGTGTCGGATCCCTCGGGCGAGCATCTGGTGGTGCTCGCGCGTTCGCCCGAGGGCTATGCGCAACTCTCGCGGACACTCGCGCTCGCGCACCTCGAACGTGGGGAGAAGGGCGCGCCGCGCTTTACCTTGGACGCGGTCGCCAGCGCCGCGCACGAGTGGCTGGTGTTGACGGGGTGCCGCAAGGGTCCCCTGACGCGCGCCCTGATGGCCGAAGGACCGCGCGCCGCGGGCCGCGCTCTCGCGCGACTGGTCGAGCGATTTGGACGCGACAACGTAGCGGTCGAGATCTGGGATCACGGTTCGCCCGACGACATCGCGCGCAACGACGTTCTCGCGGAGCTGGCGGTGCGCGCGAACGTGGCAGTGGTGGCGACCAACAACGTGCACTACGCCACGCCACGCGATTTTCCTCGGGCCAGCGTGTTGGCGGCGATTCGCGCTCGCCAGAGCCTCGAAGAGATGGAGGGATGGCAGAGCGCTTCACCACTCGCGCACCTGCGCAGTGACGCCGAGCAGCGTCGACGCTTTGCGCGTTGGCCCGGCGTCGTCGACGTCGCCGGAGAGCTGGTGAGTGAACTGGCCTTCGACCTTCGCCTGGTGGCGCCGAATCTCCCGGCGTTCGCCACTCCCGCGGGCCACGACGAACAGTCGTACTTAGAAGAGATCGTGGCGGTGGGCGCCACGAAGCGCTACGGAACACGCGAGAACGAACGGGTGGTGGGGGCGTGGCGTCAGATTGACCACGAGCTCTCGGTGATCAAGACCCTCGGCTTTGCCGGATACTTCTTGACGGTCTGGGACATCACCGAGTTCTGTCGCACGAGCGATATCTACTGCCAGGGGCGAGGCTCGGCGGCGAACTCGGCGGTCTGCTATTCGCTTGGCATCACCAACGCCGACGCCGTGTCGCTCAACTTGTTCTTCGAGCGTTTTCTCTCACCGGCGCGCGACGGTCCTCCCGACATCGACGTCGACATCGAGTCGGGTCGGCGCGAAGAAGTGATCCAGTACGTCTACGAACGCTACGGACGCCACCACGCCGCCCAGGTGGCGGCCGTGATCACGTATCGCTCGAAGTCGGCGCTGCGTGACGTGGCGCGAGCCCTCGGCCACAGCGAAGAAGAGGCCAACTACATTCGCGACCACGTCGATCGCGAGACGATGACCCCGGGCGACTCGGGGGTGTCGCCACTGGTGACGACCATGGCTGCGCAGTTACGCGATCGACCCCGACACCTCGGCATTCACTCGGCCGGCATGGTGCTGTGCGATCGTCCGGTGCTCGAGGTCTGTCCCGTCGAGTGGGGTCGCATGCCCGGACGCAGCGTCCTGCAGTGGGATAAGGACGACTGCGCGGCGATTGGTCTCGTGAAGTTCGATCTGCTGGGCCTCGGCATGCTCGAGGCGCTGCACCGGGCGGTCGACGCCGTGAACGAGTTTCACGGAGTTGGCCTGGACCTTGCGACGTTGCCCCAAGAGGACGCGGTCTACGACCTCTTGTGCGAGGCCGACACCGTCGGGGTCTTTCAGGTGGAGTCGCGCGCGCAGATGGCGACCTTGCCGCGCATCCAGCCGCGCTGCTTCTACGACCTCGTCATCGAGGTGGCCCTCATTCGTCCCGGACCTATTCAGGGTCGCGCGGTGAACCCCTTTATTCGCCGGCGTCGTGGTGAGGAGAAGATCACCTATCTGCACCCTCGTCTCGAGCCGATCCTCGAGCGCACGCTCGGGGTGCCGCTCTTCCAAGAGCAACTCATGGAGATGGCCGTCGCCGTGGCGGGATTCTCACCGGCGGAGTCCGACGAACTGCGCCAGGCCATGGCTTCGAAGCGCTCGGAACTTCGCATGATGAAGCTGAAGAGCCGCTTCTACGCCGGCATGGCGCAGAACGGCATCATCGGTGCACCGGCCGACCAACTCTTCGACGCGCTGGCGGCGTTCGCGAATTTCGGCTTTCCCGAGTCGCACGCGGTCTCCTTCGCCCACTTGGTGTACTGCTCAGTCTGGATCAAGGTGAACTATCCGGCGGCCTTTCTCGTCTCGTTACTGAACGCGCAGCCCATGGGCTTTTGGTCGACCCAGAGCCTGGTGACCGACGCGAAACGCCACGGCGTTACGGTGCTGCGCCCCGACGTGAACGCGTCGCGCGCGGGCGCGTCGCTCGAGGGATCACCCGATGAGCCTCTCGTGCGTCTCGGGCTGAGCGACGTGCGCTCGATCGGAGAGGACCTCGCCGAGCGCATCGTCGCGGGCGCTCCCTGGAGCGACAGTGCCGACCTCGTGCGTCGCGCCGGGCTGCAACAACAGCACCTCGAAGCGCTCGCCGCCACCGGTGCCCTCGATAGCTTCGGGGCGTCTCGACGCGCGCTCACCTGGTCGGCGGGCGCCGCGGCGCAGTCCACGCCCGACCGACTGCCCGGCGTGGTGACGGGCCAAGTGGCGCCGGATCTTCCGGCGACGAGCGACCTCGAGCGGGTCGCCGACGACCTGTGGTCGCTGGGTCTCACCACCGAGGCCACGGCCATGGAGCTGGTACGCGGGTCGCTCAACGAACGTGGGGTGACTCGTGCGAGCGCG
>JBAQZL010000008.1:0-1591 GCA_049790955.1 Acidimicrobiales bacterium | reverse complement strand
GCTCTGGAGCGACCAAGGCCCTGTCGCGGGCCCGAAGCCCTGGTCGTACGTGAGCGCGGGCGTCGCCATCAAGATGTAGATCGCGACCTCCCCCAAGAATGCGTCCGGCGGATACGCTCGGCCGGTGCAGCGCGTGGCAGTCGTCGGCTCTGGGGGCTCTGGCAAGTCGACATTCGCCGTGGAGCTGTCGCGCATCATTGGCCTGCCGCTCTTTCATCTCGACGAGTACTACTGGCGTCCCGGTTGGGTCGAGACGCCGAGCGAGGAGTGGCGCGTCATCCAGAGCGAGCTCGTCACCCACGACCGGTGGGTCATCGAGGGCAACTACTCGAACACCTACGACCTTCGCTTCACGCGCGTGGACACCGTCATCGTGCTCTCTCCGCCGCGGCGCGTGTGCCTGTATCGAGTGATGAAACGCGTCGCAGTGAACTGGCACCGCGACGTGCAGGCCCAGGGCTGCCCCGAACGCTTCGACATCTCATTCCTGCACTGGGTGTGGCGCTTTCCCTACGACGCGCGTCCACGGCTTGACGAGGCGTTGGCGCGCTACGCGGGACGATTCAGCGTGATCGAACTCTCGACCAAACCGTCAACGCGCCGATACCTCAATGAGCGGCGGGCGGATCCCCGTTAGCTCTCTGCGAGGTCGTACTGGACCAGTTGGCGCAGTGGACGAAAGCCAATCTTCTGGTAGGCGCGGTTGCTCACCTCGTAGTTGGCGTCGGCGTGGAGCATGACGCGAGAGCCTTCTCGCACGAGCTCGTCGGAGAGGTGTGCGGTCACGGCGGCGCCGTAGCCGCGGCCACGAAGGTCGTCGGGCGTGAAGACCGGACCGATGCGCGTGACGAGCGCGCCCTTCGTCTCGACGGGCGTGGCGAAGCCCGCCATGGCGACGGGTTTCCCCGCGATGCACCACAGCCGCATCATCCCTTTTTGCAAGCGACCCTTGAGCATCTCGCGGTCGCTGGCACTGGGGGCATGTGCCGTATCGCCGATGAAGAGCTGGAACTCTCGCAGCCAACGAGCGACGAGGTCCAGGTCGTCCATGGTCGCGACGCGATAGTCGCCCTCGACCCGCGGCAGCACCAGGTCGCCGAGCTCGTACAGGGTGCTCGTGATGCCCGGCGCGGACTGTCGAGACGATCCCGGACTGCTCGTTCGCTCGTACTCGATGAGAAACCGCGACACGACGTCGGCGTCGCCGAAGACCCAGGGAAACTCGTCGTCCTCGCGAGCTACTGCTAGAGCCAGCGGGTCAGCTGCATCGACTGGCATCGGACCGATATGCAAGCCGAAGGGCGCGGTGCGAAACGCCGCACCGACGACGTCGCCCGCGCCGCTTGTGACGAGCCACCACCAGTAGCCGTCGTAGCGGCGAGGTTCGCCGACCACCGTCGTGGCGACCGAACCGAGCGTGTTGGTTCGCAGGGGCTCAGCGGCGCGATAGTCCGTGGTTGCATCGAGGAACCACACGGCGGACTCGACGCGCACGATTTTCACTCAAAGACGATAGACGTTGTGTCGAGCGAATTTCAGGAACGAGGATCACTATGCGAATTGTCGTATTCGGCGCGGGAGCTATCAGAGG
>JBAQZL010000007.1:0-43065 GCA_049790955.1 Acidimicrobiales bacterium | reverse complement strand
CCCCACCGCTGCCGCCACCCGACGGAACAGTCGTGGTAGTGGTGGGAGGACTCGGTGGCGCAGGAGGTACGACGACGACAGTGATTTGCGTGTTGACGGTGACCGCATTTGAGAGAGAAGAGATCGGGCCACTGCCGTACCGGTTGAGTGCCTCAACCGTAAAACGGTAGGTGGTCTTGTTCTTTAACTGCGCGATGTCGCAGGTCGTTCCTTCGGTCGTGCACGAGAGTCCTGAAGGATGCGACACTGCCCGATAGCGCGTAATTGGGGAGCCGCCGTCGGAGGCCGGGGCACGCCATCGAACGACGGCAGTCGATCTAATCAATGAAGCGTGAACCGACCGTGCGGCCCCGGGACCTCGACTGGTCGTAGCCGACGAGGCGACCGGAGCCACCATTGCGACAAGGGCAATGAGACCGGCCGTCACGGCAAGTTTGGTCAGCACGACTCCGCGGGCACCCAAGAGCTTCATGGCGGAATTCCTCACGTTCGGTCAAAGAAGAGTTGGACACTCAACGTCGTAACACTTCAATAAGCGTACGACGCGCGCCCCAATATACCCACTCATTCAAACCAAATCTAATAACGCGATTACGGTGACAACCGCTCGCGCCGCCACGAGGATCCCTTTTGCAGATAGAGCGCACGGTCATGTAGACGATCCTCGCGATGCTGCCAGAACTCGAAGCGAGTAACTGCCAGTCGATACCCACCCCAATTAGTCGGACGAGGAACATCCACTCCCTCGAAGCGACGATCGAGGACGCGAACTGCTTCTTCTAACTCCGCGCGATTCACGAGCGACTCGCTCTGGTGACTCGCGTACGCACCGAGCTGGCTGCCGCGCGCGCGAGACGCGAAGTAGTTGTCGGACTCCTCGGCCGACGCTCGCGTGACCGTTCCTTCGATACGAATCTGTCGCCCGAGCGCTTCGCAGTACCAAAGAAGCGCCGCTTTCGGATTTGCTGCGAGCTCGTCGCCCTTTCGTGAGTCGTAGTTCGTATACCAGCCAAAGGAGGCTCCGTCGTGGTGGCGCAAGAGCACCATGCGCGCGCTCGGAGCTCCCTCGCTCGACGCTGTCGCGAGAACGATCGCCTCGCGCTCCGCCATCAAGCCTTTCGCGTCGGCGAACCAGCGATCGAATTGAACGAAGGGATTGGCGTCGAGATCGTCGAGTTCGAACGGCACCCAACGCTCGCTCACGAGACGTCCGCCAGCTGCCAGTTCGGTCTCGCCGAGAGTTCTAGCGGGCTCGGCCCACTCGTCGCCAAGCGATGCAGTCCGGCCGCGGCGATCATCGCGGCGTTGTCGGTGCACATAGCCATCGTGGGCAGGTGCACGACGAGACCGAACTCTTTGGCTAGTTGCGCGACGCCGGCGCGAAGCGCCGAGTTTGCCGCGACTCCCCCCGCGAGAGCTACCCCGGCCACTTCATATCGCTCGAGGGCGAGGCGCAATTTTCGAAGGAGCTGCTCAGAGAGTGCCGCTTGAAAGGAGGCCGCTACGTCGGCAAGCCCAATCTCGCGGTGCGCTTCGGTGGCGCGAACAACGGCAGTCTTCAGTCCCGAAAACGACAAATCAAAATCGTCGCCAATCATGGAGACCGGGAGTTTCATCGCGCTAGACGAACCATCTTTGGCGAGTCGATCAATCTCGGGTCCCCCGGGATATCCGAGCCCCAGCCAGCGAGCAACTTTGTCGTAGGCCTCGCCCGCCGCGTCGTCGATGGTTTCGCCGAGAACCTCGTGCTCTCCAGGTCCCGGTTGCAAGACAATGAGGCTGTGTCCGCCGGAGACGAGGAGCGTCATGAGGGGCCACTGAAGATCCCTCGCCTCAAGAAGTGGAGCGAAAAGGTGGCCCTCCAGGTGATTGATTCCGATAAAGGGGACATCCCACGCGTAGGCGAGCGCCTTTGCGCTTGAGAGTCCGACCAGCAACGAGCCGATGAGGCCGGGACCGCTCGTGACGGCGACGCCGCTGATCGCCGGAGCGCTCGGGTCGAGGCCGGCCTCATCGAGCGCGCGACGCACTACGGGACCAATCGTCGCGACGTGAGCGCGACCGGCCAACTCGGGCACGACGCCACCAAAGGCTCGGTGCTGATCAATCGAAGACTCGACAACCGACGAGTGAACGCGAAACTCCTCGTCCACGACGGCGGCGGCCGTCTCATCACAACTCGTCTCGATGCCCAGCACTAACGCCACCCGAACAGCGTAAAGCGCCCTACGCGACCCTCAGTCGAGGTCGGCCCAGAGAATGAGCGCGTCTTCTTGTGTGCGTTCGTAGTAGTTCTTGCGAACCCCCACCGGACGGAAGCCGTAGCGGGCGTAGAGAGATTGAGCGCGGTTGTTGGAGACGGCCACTTCCAAAGTGGCCCGAAGAATGCCCCGCTCTTTGGCGTCGGCCCAGGCCTCGTCCATCAACGACGTCGCGACGCCGCGACCTTCGTGGCCAGGCAGTGTGCCCAGCGTGTTGATGTGCAGCTCGTCCATGACGAACATGACCCCGAGATACCCGACGAGGGTCTTCTTCTCCACCGCGACGGTATACCGGCGGTTCTCCACGTTGTTGATCTCGTCGAGCAGCATGGTCCTCGACCACGGCTCAGGGAACTGCGCAACTTCAAGAACCAGTAGCTCGGGCACGTCGCGACGCTCGGCCAGGCGAATGGTCCACTCACTCACGATCGTTCACGGGTCGAGAAGTTTGCGACGGCATCCGCTTCGCGCAGATACAAAGGCGAGATGACGGACTCCGGTGGTCGCAGCGCCCCGAGGGTCAGCGCTTCGATCGGCGGAGGGACGCGTTGGTCGAGGAGAGTCGCACGCGAGAGTTCTCGAAAATCAGCTTCGTAACGCGTGACCCCGTCGCCACCAAAGGTCACGGCTTCATCGCGCTGAACCCACTCATCGCGCAACGTGTCCGGCCGCGTCACTTCCGGCTCACTTCGCGAGGTCACCTCGTCGTCCAACGAAAACGTCTGGACAAATAGTTCACCGCGGCGGCCATCGACGGCGCTCACAAACAAGCCCCTTACGCCACCGCGGTGCGCGCCATGGGCCAGTAGCTCAAGCGACGTCACCGAGACGAGTTCAGCGCTCGCTCCGAGGCTCAGCCCGATGGCGGTCGCGACACCCACGCGAAGCCCCGTGTAGAGACCGGGTCCACGATCGACGACGACGCGATCGAGGTCTTTGGGCGCCAGGCCGACTCGCGCGAGGAGGGCACGAATGCCCGGCGTGAGTGACTCGGTGTGACGACGCTCGTCATCGAGAACAACTTCGAACTCATCACCCGCGGCGACGCGTAACGCAACGGCGCATGCCGCCGTCGCGGTCTCGATCGCGAGGATGTTCACCGCTGGACCCATGCATCCAGCGCGGGCTCGCGGCCCATGAGCGCGCCGTCGACTTCAAGAGTGCGACCGTCGCGCTCGTCGATGGCGAAGGACACCGTTATCACGTCGAACCCGAAGACCGATATTGCGAGGTCGCCCCACTCGACGAGCGCGACACCAGACTCCTCGACCAGTTCGCCGAGCGCGAGATCGTCCACTTCACCGAGTGAACTCACTCGATACACGTCGGCGTGGTGCAGCGTCGTGATGCCGAGTTCGTTCGCGCATTCGTGCTGGCGAACCATGGTGAACGTGGGGCTCGTCACCCTGTCCCAGACTCCGAGCCCACGACCCACACCCTGAGTGAACGTAGTCTTTCCTGCGCCGAGTGGTCCGCTCAAGAGCACGATGTCCCCGGGCCGCAACACCGACGCGAATGCCTCGCCAGCGCGCTGGGTCTCCTCCGCGGTCGCAGCGTACCGACGCCAGCTCACGGGGCCTCGATGAGGCGGCGGATCACGCCGAGGTCTGCACGCATTGTTTCCACGACGCTCGCTCCTCCGCGAAGTGCCGCCGCCGGGTGATAGGTGGGGACTCCGCGAATCCCTCCAGAACGAAAGACGTGCCCGTGCACTTGTCCAATTCCCGACTGATACGAGAAGATGGCTCGTCCCGCAGTGTTGCCGAGGGTCAAGATGAACGTCGGAGCCACTCGATCCAGCTGTTCGATCAGCCAGGGCCGACAGGTCGCGATCTCCACCGGCGTCGGCGTCCGGTTCGCCGGAGGGCGACACTTCACGACGTTGGTCACGTAGCACTCTTCGCGCGTCAGGCCGACCTCTTCTTCGAGCAACGTGAAGAAGAGCCGGCCACTTCGACCAATGAAGGGAGCGCCACCTTCGTCCTCGGTGCGACCGGGGGCTTCACCCACGATCATGAGGCGCGCGTCGAGTGGACCCGATCCGATCACCACTCGTTGTCGGGTCGCCGCCAGTGCGCATCGCGTGCACGTCGACATTTCTTCGAACTCGCTCACGTCAGTCCACGAGGACTCGAGGGACACGCGCGCCGAGGCTCGCGAGAATCTCCCAGGTGATGGTGTTCCCCCACTCGGCCAAGTCGCTGGCACTGACGACTTCGCTCCCCTGGCGCCCGATCAAGACCACGTCATCGCCCGGCGCGACGTCGTCGTCGCCCACGTCAATGACGAGTTGGTCCATGGTGACGTTGCCGGCGACGCGGTAGCGCTTCGCGTTGATCAAAACCTCGGCGCCTCCTTCAAAGAGGTGTCGCGGGTAGCCGTCGGCGTACCCGAACGGCACGGTGACGACGGTGGCGTCATGCTCCAGAGCGCGACGTCGACCGTAACTGGGGCGAGCTCCCGCCTTGACTCGATGAACGGCCACCACTTGAGCGCGAAGCGCGAGTGCGGGTCGTAAGTCCTGTCCCTTCTCGTCGAGGGCGCCGTTGAGCCATTCATTTGGCACGTAGCCGTACATGGCGAGACCAACGCGCACCATGGTGTGGCGCGACGTCGGATATCCGAGGGCGCCAGCCGAGTTCGCGCAGTGCACGACGGGCGGGGTAATACCTCGCGCTTCGAGGCTCGCCACGAGATCGTCGAACAGTTGAATTTGAGACTCGGTGAAGGCGCGGTCGGCGGGACTGGCCCCGTCGGCGACACTGAAGTGGGTGTAGACGCCCTCGAGTTCTATATTCGCCGACGCGACGAGAAGATCGACAACTTCATCGAGATCGTCGGGCGAGACCCCCATGCGGTGCATACCCGTGTCGACTTTGACGTGAACCGTGTGGGTTCCTCCGACCGTCGTCGCCCAGCGCACCGCCGCTCGCGCGCCCTCGATCGATCCAATGGTCAACGTGATGTCGTCGCCAAAGGCGTCGGGGATCGTCTCGGCGGGAATCTCCGCCAACAGCAGTATCGGCGCCGTTACTCCGGCCTGACGCAGTTCCAGTCCCTCGTCCACGAGAGCGACGGCGAGCGACGTGGCGCCGCCCTCCAGGGCCGCGTTCGCCACCAGGACGGCGCCGTGTCCGTATCCGTTGGCCTTAACGACCGCGCAGATCGACGTCTCGCCCACGACAGCGCGCAATGCGCGGACGTTGTGGCTAATGGCTGAGGCGGAGACCTCCGCCCAGGCCGGGCGGCGTACGCCCTCAACCGCCACGGAGTTCGTCCCTCGACGAACCGACGACGAAGGCGGCCGCGAGTCGATCCGTGTGAGTCATTGAAAGGTGCAGTGCGCCGACGCCCAGGGCTTCGGCGATCTCGCTGGCGTGGGCGTGCAGCACGACGCTTGGCGCGCCCGCGTCGTTGAGCGTGACCTCGATCGAACGCCACGGCGTCACCCCCGCACCGATGCGCAGAGTTTTGAGGACAGCCTCTTTCGCGGCGAAGCGGGCGGCCAGACGTTCGGGCTGGGCATGAGCGTCGCGACGTTCACCGTCAGTGAAAAGCCTCTCGACGATCCGGGGGTGACGCGTGAGCGCGAGGCGAAAGCGATCGACGTCAACGAGATCGATGCCGACTCCGGTCGTGGCCACTACTCCACCGTCACGGTTTTGGCGAGGTTGCGCGGACGATCGACGTTGCGACCGAGTCCACGCGCCATCGTGTACGCGAAGATCTGCAATGGCACGACGTCGACCATCGGCGTAAAGAGTGGTTCCGTCGCGGGCACCCTCAGCACGTAATCGGCGATCGCCTCCACGTACTCATCGTCGTCCGTCGCGACGGCGACGACCGTGGCGCCGCGCGCCTTCACCTCGGCCAAGTTCGAGAGCATCTTCTCGTGAAGCGCAGGATCGGTCACAACGGCCACTACGACGACGCCCGGCTCAATGAGCGCGAGTGGTCCGTGCTTCAATTCTCCTGCGGGATACCCTTCCGCGTGCAGATAGGAAAGTTCCTTTAGCTTCAGCGCACCCTCGAGCGAAGTCGGAAAGGCGACGTGGCGACCGATGAAGAAGAAATCACGGGCGCCGAGCAGTTGTTTCGCGACGTCCTCGACGTCGGAACGACGTTCGAGAGCCGTGGCCACCTGAGCGGAAACCGCGTTGAGGCCTTTGAAGAGCGCATCGATGTCGGCCGGCGGCAGAGTGTCGCGAAGTTGTGCGAGTCGTAGCGCCAAGAGTTCGAGCGCGGCGACTTGAGCAACGAAGGCCTTGGTGGAGCAGACCGACACTTCTAACCCGGCACGAGTGTAGATAACGGCGTCGGACTCTCGCGCGAGAGAGGATCCCACAATATTGGAGACCCCTACGACGCGCGCCCCACGGCTCTTCGCTTCGCGAATGGCCTGGATGGTGTCGATTGTCTCGCCGCTCTGCGAGACGCCAATGACCAGCGTGCCAACTTCGACAATGGGGCTGCGGTAGCGGTACTCGCTTGAGATATCGACCTCGACGCTCAGTCGGGCCCAACGTTCGATGGCGTACTTAGCGACCTGAGCGGCGTGGTGCGAGGTTCCGGCCGCCACAATGACGACTCGAGTCACGTCACGCAGCTCCTCGTCGGACACGCGCATTTCGTCGAAAGTGATCGTGCCATCATGACGGCGACGATCGAGCAACGTTGCGCGAATGGCTTCGGGCTGTTCGTTGATTTCTTTGGTCATGAAATCCTCGTGTCCGCCCTTTTGCGCGGTCTCGAGGTCCCAATCAATGGAGAGCTGGTGCAGGCGAACGGGCACGCCTTCGAGATCGATCGCGCGAAAGCCCTCGGGTCCAAGGCGAACGATCTCGTCGTCATTGACGGCGTAAAACGACGTCGCGCGATCCAAGATCGCCGGAATGTCGCTCGCAAGATACGTCACGCCGGGAGCCGTACCCACGATGAGTGGCGAAATACGTCTCGCCGCGACGATGACGTCGGGTTCACTCGCGTCCACCACGGCAACTGCGAAGGCGCCGCGCACCTCGAGGAGGCTTTGGCGCACCGCTTCGATCAGTTCCAAGCCCCGCGCTCGAGCCTCTTCTACGAGGTGCGCGAGAACCTCGGAGTCGGTGTGAGAGCTGAAGAGGTGTCCCCGCGACTCAAGGTCCTCTTGAATTTCTGTGTGGTTTTCAATGATGCCGTTGTGAATTATCGCGATGTTGCCCGAACAGTCCAAGTGCGGATGGGCGTTCACCGCTTCAGGGCTGCCGTGCGTTGCCCAGCGTGTGTGGCCAATCCCTGAGACGAAGCCCGTCGGGGCAAACTCGCACTCGAGCCTCAGTGCTTTCACCGATTCTGTACCCTCGGCCGTGCGCGCCCTCCAGGTTTCTCCGGCCCGAACGAGGGCGATGCCCGCCGAGTCGTAGCCCCGATATTCGAGGCGCGCCAAGCCCTCGAGCAGCGTCTCGAGTGTGTCAGTGGAGCCCACGACTCCGATGATGCCGCACATGCATCCAGCCTACTCTTGGCGATTTTCGCCCCTACCGGACTCTTTAGGCGTAGAGCGAGGTGAGACGTTCGCTGAAAACTTCAACGAACTCGGCGTTCAGCGCCTCGATCATGATGCGCACGAGTGGCTCGGTTCCCGACGGACGCACGAGTAGACGGACGTCGCTGCGCTCGACGCCGTAGACCTCCAGCAGCTCGTTGAAGATCCCTTGGACGATGTCGTCACTGAAGTGTTCGAGCGACACGCTGAACAGTTCCTGGGGCACGCGCCGCCACGCGCCGCCGGCAATCTCGGCCAACGGTCCACGACGCACGATTAGCTCGGCGAGCAACAAACCCGTGAGGAGTCCGTCGCCGGTCGGGGCGAGATCGCGAAAGATCACGTGACCCGACTGTTCACCGCCCAGGATCCAGGACTTCTCCTCGAGGGCGAGCAACACATTGCGGTCGCCGACATCAGTCTCTTCTATCTGAACTTTCGCCGCGTCGAGGGCGCGATAAAGGCCAAGGTTGCTCATCGAGGTGACCACGACGCCGCCGCCCAACACACCTCGCTCGAGCCGGTCGAGGGCGAACAGCACCATGAGGTCGTCGCCGTCGCGCACCGTACCTTCCGAGTCCACCGCGATAAGTCGGTCCGCGTCACCGTCGAACGCGAGTCCGAGGTCGGCGCCGTGCTCGCGCACCGCCCCGGCGAGGCTCTCGATGTGGGTGGAACCCGAACCCTCGTTGATGTTGCGGCCATTGGGTTGGTCGTGGATTATCGTCAGCGTCGCGCCGGTTGACTCATACAGTTCGTGCGCGACGTGCGAGGCCGCACCGTTGGCACAGTCGACGACGATCGACAGCGATGAGAGATCGCTCGGGGCGAGTTCGCGTAAGTGCTTCACGTACTCGTGCTCGGCGGACTCGTCGATCTCTACCGGCGCGAACTCTTTCGACGAGGGGCTCTCGGCAACATTGAGCGCGCTTTCAACGGCGGCCTCCGTGGCGTGATCGAGCTTCGCGCCTCCGATCCCGAGAACTTTTAGTCCGTTGTCGTAGTACGGGTTGTGCGAGGCCGACACCACGATGCCCGCGCCGCCACGTTGTTGCGCAATGACCGCAACGCCGGGCGTGGTGAAGAAACCGAGGTTGACACCCCTCGCTCCGCCATCGCTCAGGCCCGCGAGCACGGCCGCAGCCAGCGTGGGCGAACTCTCACGCGTGTCGTAGCCGACAAAGATCGGCACGGAAAAGACAGTCGCGACGGCGCGACCGAGGCGGTACGCAAGGTCCGTAGTGATCTCGTCGCTTGCGCGCCCTCGGATGCCGTCCGTGCCAAAGCGCACGGGCATAACCATTAACGCTTGGAGTACTGAGGAGCCTTGCGCGCTTTCTTGAGACCGTACTTCTTGGTCTCCTTCTTGCGCGAGTCGCGAGTCAACAGACCGGCCTTCTTCAGTGCCGGACGTACGCCTTCGTCGATTTCGAGCAGCGAGCGCGAGATGCCGAGGCGCAGCGCGCCGGCCTGACCCGCCACGCCGCCACCTTCGATGGTGGCGTCGATGTCGTAAGTCTGTTGAGCGTCGATGAGGCGAAGCGGCTCCATCACCATCTGGCGGTGCGTGGCCGAGGTGAAGTAGTTGTCGAAGGCCCGCGAGTTAATCGTGATGGTGCCCGTCCCGGGACGCAAGCGCACGCGCGCGACAGCTTCTTTGCGGCGGCCGGTGGTCTGGGTGAGTGGTTTAGTCAACGTCGCTCCTTAACCGCGGCGAATTGCCGAGGTGTCAAAACTCTTTGGCGCTTGGGCCGTGTGCGGGTGCTCGGCGCCGGCGTAGACGAACAACTTCTCCATCTGCGCGCGCCCCAGGCGATTCTTCGGGATCATGCCGCGAATGGCATTCGTCACGAGCTTTTCAGGTTCAGTGTCCATCAACTTCTGCCACGAGGTGGCACGCAGCCCACCGGGGTAGCCCGAGTGGCTGTAGTGAAAGTTTTGGGCCGCCTTGTTGGCGGTGACGACGACCTTGTCGGCGTTCACGATGATGACGTAGTCGCCGGTGTCCACGTGGGGGGCGAAGAACGTGCGGTGCTTGCCGCGCAGCAATGAGGCAGCGACGGTGGCGACGCGACCGAGCACGAGGCCCTCAGCGTCAATAACCAGCCACTCGCGGGTCAGCTCCGCGGGCTTTGGCGAATACGTCTTCACAGTTCTTCCTTAGCGAAATCATCGGACAGCCCTAACGGGGTCCGAGGGGACTCTCCATCTTACGAAATTTCGCCCCTACGGGGCAAGTTTCACGAAAGTGACCCCAAAAGCACCTTCGAGGGCCGCTCTAGCGTACCGGTCTGACGGAATCTCGGAACGTGGGTTCCACTGTCTGACGCGAGAGTCGCCCTAGAGCGCCATCCACTGGCGCCCGTCGGTCAGTTCTCGGACCGCGTCAAGATGCCCCGCGTGACAGGCCGTCTCTTCGATCATGTGCAGCACGATGAAGCGCACGTCAGGCACCTTCCAGTCCCCCCACCACTCATCACGCTGAGCGGGAGGAGCGTCGAAAGACGTCGCGCGAAGGATTTGGTTGGATTTCTCCCACTCTCGTCGGTAGAGCGCGAATAGCTCTTCTTTCGTCGCACTTGGCGCCACGGCCCATGCGTTTTCAAGATCGTTCTGCTTAAAGAAGTCGAGTGACTCCCCGGCCACGATGCATTGGACCCAGTAGTGCTCCACGTCGATCGCGAGGTGCTGCACCATCCCAAAGGCGCTCCAGCCGGACGCTAAGAGGCTCGCGCGAAGTTGCTCGTCCGAGAGTCCTTCGAGAATCCCGAGGACGTGCTCACGCTGGGAGTCGAGGAAGTCAATGAGGACTTCAGTTTCTGAGGCCACGCGAAAGTGTACCGAGCTTTTGCCGATTTACCAGATGGTGACGCGCTCGGCGGGTTCGAGCCACAGGGCGTCGCCCTCGCCCACGCCAAACGTCTCGTAGAATTCGTCAATGTTGCGCACGATCTGGTTGCAGCGGAACTCCGGTGGTGAATGGGGATCGATGGCGAGCCGTCGGGCAACCTCTTCGGCGCGCGCCTGGTACTGCCAGACCTGCGCCCAGGAGAGGAAGAATCGCTCGGCGCCACTGAGCCCGTCAATGACCGGTGGCGTTTCGCCTTTCAGAGAGATGAGGTATGCCTTCCAGGCAATGCCGAGACCGCCCAGGTCGCCAATGTTCTCGCCGATCGTGAGCGCACCGTTCACGTGCAGCTCGGGCGTCTCGTCAGGAACGAGCTTGTTGTACTGATCGATCAGCGAACGGGTGCGTTCTTCGAACGCTTCGCGGTCGGCCGGCTCCCACCAGTCGGTCAGTCGACCGGTGCCGTCAAACTTCGAACCTTGGTCGTCGAAGCCGTGACCGATCTCGTGGCCAATGACGGCGCCAATTCCGCCGTAGTTCGCGGCGTCGTCTCTGGTCGCGTCGAAGAAGGGCCACTGGAGGATCGCCGCCGGAAAGACGATCTCGTTGAAGCCGGGGTTGTAATACGCGTTCACTGTCTGTGGGTTCATGAACCACTCGTCGCGATCGATCGGCGAACCAATCTTGGCCAGTTGACGGCGGAACTCAAACTCGTTCGCGGCGCGGACGTTCGCGATCAAACTGTCCGACTCGATGGGCAGCGCGGAATAGTCTCGCCACTTCGCGGGATAGCCAATCTTTGGAGTGAAGGCTTCAAGTTTTTCGAGCGCGCGCTCGCGCGTGGCGGGCGTCATCCACTCGAGCGTTCCGATGCTCTGGCGATACGCCTCGACCAGATTGGCGACGAGCTCATCCATTCGCGCCTTCGCCGACGGCGGAAAGTGGCGCTCGACATAGATCTGACCGACCGCCTCGCCCAGCACTCCCTCGACGAGCGAGATACCGCGCTTCCAACGAACGCGCAATTGAGGAGCACCGGTCAGCGTGCGCCCGTAAAAGTCGAACTGCTCGTCGACGAAGGTGGCCGAGAGATACGGCGCGTAGCCGTGCACCACCTGCCAGCGCAGCCAGTCGCGCCACGCGTCGAGATGCGCATCGTCGAAGAGCTCACCGAGGTCACGCACGAAACTCGGCTGTCGCACGACTACTTCGTCAAAGGCGTGGACCGGCGCGTCAAAGGCGCTCGCCCACTGATCGAGACTCGCTGCGTCGCTGCCGCTCGGCACACCCGAAGCGAAGAGGTCACGAGCGGAGTCCCACGCCATGGGGTTGTAGGTCTTCTCGCTGTCACGCGTTGCCACGTTGTCCCAGTGGCGATGAGCAATCTCGGTCTCCAGGTCGAAGACGCGCTTCGCGCGACCCGAGGCGTCGTCGAGACCTGCCAGTTCGAACATCCGCTGAATGTGCACCACGTACGCGTCACGCACGGAGGCGAAGCTCTCTTCGCGGTAGTAACTCTCGTCCGGGAGGGATATTCCGCCTTGCTCGAAAAAGACGAGATAGCGCTCGGGGTTGCCCGGGTCGTTATCGACGAACGCGCCGTAAAAGCCCGAGAGTCCCCCACGCTGAAGTTGCCCGGTGACTCGCATCAACTCTTCGAGAGAGTTCACGGTGTCAACCAAGGCAAGGTCCTCCGTGAGCGGCTCGGCGCCGAGGGCTTCTGCACGGGCTTCGTCCATGAAACTCGCGTAGAGATCGCGAAACTTGCGCGCGTCCGCGATATCGGTCTCTTCACTCGGCTCTTCGACGATCGCGCGAATCGCCGCTTCGGACTCTTCGCGCAACTTTTCGAAAGCGCCGTAGCCAGCTTTGTCAGAGGGGATGGGCGTGCGTTTCATCCATTTGTCGTTCATGTGGCGATACAGATTGTCTTGAGGACGGATCGTGTCGCTCAGTTCGTCGACGTTTACACCTGCGGAAGTGGGTTCAGACATGGCGCCAGCCTACCGATCACTTCGCGCACCTTTCCCGCTCAAAGGTCGTCGTAACCGACGTCAATAAGCGCCAGTCCGGCCGCCGGGGCTGGCTGGGGCAGTTGATGACGATCCCCGCTCTTGAGCCGCTGGGGGATCTCTTTTTCGTCCAGCGTGCCGCGCCCGATCGCCACCATCGACGACACGAGACAACGCACCATGTTGTGACAAAAGGACTGGGCGCGGATGGTGAGGCGAAGCGCCGGCACGTGCCGTGGACTCATGGCCCACTCGTCGTCAATCCGGTCCCAGCGCGCCAGAAGAACTTTGCGCAACAAGGGTTCGCCGGCTGGAGAGTTTGAGGGTCGCCGACAGAAGGCCCGAAAGTCGTGCGTACCGAGAATCGCCTCGCCGGCGCGATTCATCGCCGCGAGATCCAGCGGACCGGTCACCGACCAGGCCCAGGTATTCGTCGCGTTGAGGCCCGGCGCGTTGTTCTCCAAGACCAGGTAGCGGTACTCACGCCAGGTGGCAGAAAAGCGGGCGTGAAAGTCGTCGCTCACGGCCTCGGCGCGAAGGATCTGCACGCGACCACGCAGTTGCTTGTTCAACGAGTTCGCGAGACGATTCCCCTCGAGGACGCGCACTTTCGTCGCTCGTGGCAGGTCAACGTGGACGACCTGGTGAAAGGCGTGAACGCCCGCATCGGTACGACCGGCGCCGACGATGACCGGCTCTTCGTTCAGACGGAGCGTCGAGGCCAACGTCGAGCGCAGCAGTCCGACAACGGTGTCGTGTTGAGGCTGATACGCGAACCCGCTGAAAGCCTGGCCGTCATAGGCCAGGTCGAGGCGCCAGCGTTGCGTGGCGCCCAGTGGATCAGACGAACTCAATGCGCGCCATCGGCGCGTTGTCGCCCTGACGCGGTCCAAGCTTCAAGATGCGCGTGTAGCCACCGGGACGATCCGTGTAGCGCGGTGCAATCTCGGTGAAAAGCTTGTGCGTCATGTCCTTGTCGCGAATGAACGCCACCACGCGACGATTCGCGTGCACGGAGTCTTCGGGTGAGTTCTTCGCGGCCGTGACAACTTTCTCCACGATCGGTCGCAGCGCCTTGGCCTTGGCCTCGGTCGTCACAATGGACTCGGCCGCGATCATCGAGGCGACGAGGTTTCCCATCATCGCCTTCTGGTGCGCCGAGTTACCGCCGAAGCGCTTTCCCTTGGTCGGGGTGCCGCGCATGTCTAGTCCTCGGCTCGCAGTGAAAGGCCGCGCTCTTCGAGGCGGTCGTTCACGTCCTTCAGCGACGTTGCGCCGAAGTTGGTGATGGAGGTCAGGTCACGCTCGGTGGCGTTGACGAGCTGCGCGATGGTGTTGATGCCGGCACGCTTCAGGCAGTTGCGCGAACGCTCGGTGAGACCGAGCTCTTCGATACGGATGTCGAGCTCGCTCGCGGCAGCCTGGGCGGAGCCCACATCACCGAGTTCGAGCGAGGGCGCCTCTTCGTCAAAGCTGGCGATCAGTTCAACGAGCGAACCAAGGGTCTTGCCACCGGAGGCCAGCGCCTCGCGCGGTGAGATGGAACCATCGGTCTCGATGTCGATGACCAAACGGTCGAAGTCCTTGCTCTGCTCGACGCGCACGGGCTCAATTTCGAAGCTCACGCGACGAACGGGCGAGAAGATCGCGTCCAGGGGAATCACGCCAATGGTGGATGAACCCTTGTTGCCTTCGGCGCCGACGTAGCCCTTGCCGCGCTCGACGGTTAGTTCGAAGGTCAACGCGCTGCGCGGGTTGGTCAGGTACGCCAAGTGCAGGTCGCCGTTCAAGATCTCGACGTCGGCCGTCGTGGACAGGTCCGAAGCGAGGGCCGGGCCCTCACCGCGCTTGTCGAGACGCAGCGTGACGGGCTCGTCGGAGTGCACGCGAAGAAGGAGATCCTTCAGGTTCAGCGTGATGTCCTGCACGTCTTCCTTCACGCCTTCGATAACACCGAACTCGTGCAGTACGGCGTCGAACTTGACGCGCGTCGCGGCAGCGCCGGGAATCGACGACAGGAGCGTACGGCGTAGCGAGTTACCGAGCGTGTGGCCGAATCCCGGGTCGAGCGGGCCGATGCCAAAGGACTGGCGGTTGTTGACTTCGTCGCCGAGGGCTTCGATAGTGGGTCGTTGGATGATCAACATTGGGACTCCTAAAGGTATGTAAAAAGATCGGTTACTTGGAGTACAACTCGACGATGAGTTGCTCTTGGATCGACTCGTCGATCTGCTCGCGTTGGGGTACTACTCGCACGGTGACGCTAAAGCCGTTGTCACCTTTTTCCAGCCAGCCCGGGACGCTACGGTCCAGGACGTCGAGGTTGCGCTTCACGTTGAAGTTCTCGCGAGTAACGGCCTTCAAGGTGACGATTTCGCCAGGGCGCACGCGGTACGAGGGAATGTCCACGCGCTTGCCGTTGACGCTCACGTGACCGTGGCGCACCAACTGGCGGGCCTGGGCACGCGAGGCACCCCAACCGGCGCGGTACGTCACGTTGTCGAGACGGGTCTCGAGGAACTGCAGCAGGTTCACGCCAGTCATGCCGGGGCGACGGTTGGCCTCTTCGTAGAGGTTGCGGAACTGCTTTTCGAGAACGCCGTAGATGCGACGGGCCTTCTGCTTCTCGCGCAGCTGGGTCAAGTACTCCGAACCCTGACGCTGACGGTCGCGGCCGTGCATGCCGGGCGGAAAGGCGCGGATGCGACGGTCCGAGTTCTCGGCGACGGGGCACTTCAAAGTGAAGCAGCGCTCACCCTTCAGGTAGAGCTTCGTGCGTTCACGTCGACAGAGTCGACAGACGGGTCCTGTGTAACGAGCCATTTCTTTCCTTAACCTCGACGCCGCTTTTTGGGGCGACATCCGTTGTGCGGCAGCGGCGTCACGTCCTTGATCGCCACCACTTCAATACCGGCAGCGGCAATGGAACGGATGGCCGTCTCGCGACCCGAACCCGGACCACGTACCAGCACATCGACTTTCTTCACACCGTGCTCCATGGCAGCGCGCGCGCACTTCTCGGCGGCGAGCTGTGCGGCGTACGGCGTGGACTTACGCGATCCTTTGAAGCCGACCTGACCTGACGACGCCCACGACAGCACGTTGCCCTCGGGGTCCGTGATCGAGACGATCGTGTTGTTGAACGAACTCTTGATGTGCGCGACGCCAAAGGCGACGTTCTTGCGTTCCTTCTTGCGGACCTTGCGAGCCGTAGTGGGCTTAGCCATTACTTCGTTACCTTCTTCTTACCGGCGACAGTGCGCTTGGGTCCCTTGCGGGTGCGAGCGTTGGTGCGCGTGCGCTGGCCGCGAACGGGCAGGCCCTTGCGGTGGCGAATGCCCTGGAGCGAGTTGATCTCCATCTTGCGCTTGATGTCTTGAGCGACGTCGCGACGAAGGTCACCCTCGACGGTGATGTTCTGGTCGATGTACGTACGAAGGGCGTTGACTTCGGACTCGGTGAGGTCCTTGACGCGAGTGGATTCGTTGATCTCTGTCGCGGCACAGATCTGTTGGGCCTTGGTGGGACCAACGCCAAAGATATAGGTAAGGGCAATCACCACGCGCTTGTCACGCGGAATGTCAACACCAGCAATACGAGCCATCGTTTTTCTCCTAACCCTGACGCTGCTTGTGGCGTGGGTTTGCTTCACAGATCACGCGAACAACCCCGGCCCGTCGAATGACCTTGCACTTCTCACAGATGGGCTTGACGCTCGCGCGAACTTTCATTTAATTACTTTCTCGAACTAGAAGAACGTGAGTTAGCGGTAGCGATAAGTGATGCGGCCGCGGGTCATGTCGTAGGGCGTGATCTCTACCTGGACCTTGTCGCCGGGAAGAATACGGATGCGGTGCATGCGCATTTTTCCCGAACTGTGAGCGAGGACGGTGTACCCGTTCTCCAACTCGACACGAAACATGGCGTTCGGTAGTGGCTCAACGACGGTTCCCTCTACGGTGAACGCATCTTCCTTAGGCTTACTCAGGTTCTTTCTCCTTATATCTTCACTACGGGGCGTGCAGGAGCAAAACTCCTTCACGGATAGACCTCAGAGTCGTGCCCCGAGGTCGGCTTTCTATTCTACCGGAAAATTTGAAAAACGCAAAATAACGGCACTTTCCCGACAGTTCGCCCTCGCGAGATCGTGAAATTGTGCTTCACCAGTCTACGGGTTAGCGGCGAATTCCACCCTGCGGGCCTGCAGTGCACCCGAGTTAACGCCTCGAACACGCAGCCGACTCAGGAACTCCCGTTACCCCTCATCAAGAAGAAGATCTCGAAGCTGCTCGATGCTGTCATTCGAGATACCCGCGCCGCGAGCCCAGGCCACCGGTCCCCCGAAGTGCTCGTCCACCTCGACGAGGAAGTTCGTCATCGTCGCTTCGCGGGCGCTGAGCAGCACCGGATTGGTCTGGTCGATCGTGTCGCGGTGGACAGGATCGCGGCGAAGTTTCTCCACAATGAAAGCCACCCGGGCATGAGTCAGGGAATAGTCTTCGACGACTGTCGAGCGCTCGACGCCGAGGAAACTGAGCACCAGCGCCGCGAGGACGCCAGTGCGATCCTTACCCAGAAAGCAGTTAAACACCAGCGGATAGTTGTCGGGGATCGTCATCTCTTCGATAACCCGCACGAAGGCCGGTGCACCCACGTCGAGGTATTGGAGGTAACGGCGGGACAGATAGTCCTCATCGAAGATGGTCTCACGAGGTTCGTTGATCTCGTAGTTCGACAGAACCGGAACGTTGATGAACCTGGAGCCTTCGAGAGCGAGCAGCCCGCGACCTGTTCGCTCAACCTCGGAAACACTCCGCAGGTCAACGACCGTCTCAATGCCAAGGCCTCGGAACACTACGAGGTCGTCCTCGGTGAGATCGTGCATTGCGTCACTGCGAAAGAGTCGACCCCAGCGAGTGTGTCGCCCATCCTCGCATTCGTAACCTCCGAGATCACGGAAGTTCAGTACACCCTCAAAGGACATGAAGCGCTCGGTCGTCATTCCGCCAGCGTAATGACGACATCCGGCGTCACGTTGCAGACTCTCCCGCATCGTCACCTTGGTGAGTAGGATCAGGTCACTTCGACTCCACGTCGAGGTGATGTAGTCGTAGCGAAGTCCGGTGAAATTCCGGCGCTGTCCCGCAACGGTAAAGCCCCTTTTTGGGGACGAGTCCGGTCGCCTTCCCTACATCGACGTAATCAGTCCTCGGTGGAAGGACGATTCGTTCCACTCCGTTGGAGCGGGCGGACAGTTTTTCCTCCGAACTAGCTAACGGAGATTAACTATGCGTTCCCTTCCAAAGAGTCTGTTGGCTCTGTTGGTCATTGTCGGCTTCTCGATACCGCTCGTATCGAGTGTCGCAGGAGCATCAAAGACCAAGAGTTTCCCGGTGACTCTCAAACTGGCCGACGGAACCTTTACGTTCACGTCGCGACCGGACGCCATTGTGTCGCTTTCCCCCACTTCTACTGAAATGCTCTACGCGATTGGCGCGGGGCCCCAAGTAAAAGCGGTGGATAGCTACTCGGACTATCCGCCGAACGCCCCGAAGACAACTCTGAACGCATATCAGCCGAACGTCGAAGCGATCGCGAAATACAACCCCGACCTCGTCGTCGTGTCCTCGGACACCACCAGTTTCAACACCCAGATGGCCGCCCTCAAGATTCCCGTTCTCTATTCTCCCGCGGCCGAAAACCTCTCACAGGCCTACGCCGAATACGGTCCCCTTGGAAAAGCAACAGGTCATGTTGCACAGGCAAAGTCAGAAGTCGCGTCGATCAAGGCGAAGATCGCTGACATCGTGGCCAGCACGCCGCACGCGAAAAAGGGCGCGACGTACTACTACGAACTCGAGCCGGACTACTACTCGGTCACCTCGGCAACGTTCGTCGGAAAACTCTTCTCCCTGCTCGGCCTCACCTCGATCGCCGACAGCGCCAAGGGTGTCGCGTCCAGTGGCGGGTACCCGCAGTTGAATGCAGAGTTCATATTGAAGTCAAACCCCACCTACATCTTTCTCGCGGACACCATTTGCTGCAACGCAACAGCGGCGTCCGTGGCCAAGCGTCCGGGCTGGTCGGCGCTGAACGCCGTGAAAGATCACCGCATCGTGCCACTCAATGACGACATCGCTTCTCGCTGGGGACCTCGGATCACAATTCTGTTGCAAGACGCCGCCGACGCTGTTGAAGGCACGAAAGTGCCAGCAACATCGTGACTAGTCGTCGCCGAGTGAGAGCAGCTCGGCTCGCGACATCACCGGTCTCGCCTCGAATTCCACTCCTCGTGACGGGGCTCGGCCTCGTGGTGGTCATCCTTGTTTCGACCGCCATTGGGCCCGCGGATCTTTCCATATCGACGGTCGCGGGAATTTTGCTCTCTCACGTTCCGCTCATCCACTATCACTCGTCGGCGTCGGCGATCAATCAAGGAATTGTGTGGGACATTCGTTTACCGCGCGTCATTCTCGGAGGCATCGTCGGATCGATGCTCGCGGCCGGTGGCGCCTCGTATCAGGGAGTGTTTCGTAACGCGTTGGCCGACCCGTATCTTCTCGGCATCGCTGCGGGAGCGGGGCTCGGCGCGACCATCGTGATCGTGGCGAGTTCGGGATCAACCACTTGGCTGCCCGCGGCCGCGTTCATCGGTGGTGCGACAGCCGTGACGTTGACGTACGTCGTGGGCGCCAGGTTCGGCGGGCGTTCCTCGGGCGCCTCCGTCGTGCTGGCCGGAGTAGCGGTCGCGGCTCTCTTCACGGCGGTGCAGACACTGCTGCTGCAACAGCACGCCCCCGATCTCCAGAACGTCTACTCCTGGATCCTCGGCAGCCTGGCCGCCGCGACCTGGTCCAACGTCTGGCTCATCCTGCCCTACGCCGTTGTGAGCGCCGTCGTGTTGCTGATGCACCGCCGGTTGCTCGACGTGTTGCGCCTCGGAGAAGAGGAAGCCGCGAGCCTTGGCGTCAATACCCGCCGCGTGCGACTTGTTGTTGTCGCCGCTGCGACCCTCGGTACCGCCGCGGCCGTGTCGGTGAGTGGCCTCATCGGCTTTGTTGGCATCATCGTGCCGCACATGGTTCGCCTCACCACCAACGCGAGCTATCGAGTGGTGATGCCGGTCTCCATTGTGGGCGGTGCCGCGTTTCTCATCCTCGCCGACCTGGCGGCGCACACGATCGAATCTCCGGCCGAAGTGCCGCTCGGCGTGGTTACGGCCTTCGTTGGGGCTCCCTTCTTCATCTTCGTACTGCGCTCGCGTCGCGCCCAACAGGGAGTCCTGTAGCCATGGTGGCGCGCGAGATTGAGTCGCCTCGAGCCATTGTCGAGTTCCGCGATCTTGTCGTGCGCTATGCGGAATCGACCGCCCTTCACAGCATCAACTTTGCCGTCGAGCGCGGCCGTTGGCTCGGACTCATTGGCGCGAACGGCGCCGGCAAGACATCTCTGCTGAAAGCGCTCGCGCGGCTCGTTGACTTCGAAGGCGCGGTCTACGTCGAAGGACGCTCGACGTTGGAGCTATCGCGTCGCGAGTTCGCTCAACTCGTCGCGTACGTTCCCCAGAAGCCTGAGTTTCCACCAGAGATGCGAGCGGTCGACTACGTGGCTCTTGGCCGCCTGCCTCATCTCGGATACTTTGGGGCCGAAGGTCCTCATGACCGTGCTCGCTCACTCGAGTTACTCGAACGTCTCTCGCTGAGTGCGATGGCGACACGACGCCTCTCGACGATGTCGGGCGGTGAGTTGCAACGTCTCGTCCTCGCGCGTGCTTTAGCGCAGGAAGCACCCGTCCTTCTGCTCGACGAACCAACGAGCGCACTGGACTTGGGTCGGCGCGTCGAGGCGCTCGAGCTGGTCGACGAGCTCCGCATCGAACGAGGTCTCACCGTCATCAGCGCAATGCACGATCTGACACTCGCTGCTCAGTTCGCCGACGAATTAGCCCTCCTCGCCGAAGGCAAGATTGTGGCAACAGGTAGTGCCGAGGAAGTCCTCAAGGAGAACTCTCTCGACTTTCACTTCGGAACACGAGTGCAGATTCTTCGAACAGACGACGGTGAACTCATCGTGGTACCGCGACGAACCAAACCGAAAGGACCCCATGCCCGACCCCCAGCGTGACGTCCCGCCCGTACCCCAGAAACTCGTGCGCGCCGATTCGATCATCATCGTCAACACGGGTGACGGTAAAGGTAAGTCGTCCTCGGCTTTTGGCGTCATGGGACGCGCGTGGGCCCGCGATTGGCGAGTCGTCGTCGTTCAGTTCGTCAAGAGCGGTAAGTGGCAGGTCGGTGAGAAGAAGCTGGCGGATCACCTCGGCGTCGAGTGGCACACCATGGGCGACGGCTTCACCTGGGAGTCCACGGATCTCGACGAGACGATCGCGAAGGGCCGCCACGCGTGGGACGTCGCCAAGGAGAAGTTAGCGAGCGGCGACTACGACCTCGTTATCTTGGACGAAGTCACATACGCCGTCTCCTACGGCTGGATCGACGTCAGCGAGGTCGTCACCGCTCTCACCGAGCGTTCCGCCACGACAAACGTCATCATCACGGGGCGTAACGCTCCGGTCGAGATCATCGAGCTCGCCGACACCGTCACCGAGATGACGATGATCAAGCACGCCTACCAGCAAGGAATTCGAGCGAAGAAGGGGATCGAGTACTGATGTTCGCGCAATTGGCGTCGCGTCGCGAAGGTGAGGACGAACTCGATGTCTTGGTGTATCGATTTGAGAACGTCTGGCGCGCCATCTCCTCTTCCGCTGCCGGCGGCGGTATCGGTGAACGCCACTGGGCTCTGAACGCCCAAGTTCGTGCCGACTACTCACGTCAAGACCTCGCTACTCACACTGGCGAGCTGGCGACGACATTTGGCCTCGAAGGAGAGGGTGTCGGTCTCTTCACCGCAGCATCAGTACGTCGACGCGAACGCTCGAGTTGCGACGGAGTCGACGTGGAAGCGACCGTTGGACTCAGTCACCCCACATGGGCGGCGAGCGAGAGCGACGAGAAAGCGTCGAATGTCGGCACGATCAATATCGTGGCGTTTATGCCGGTCACCTTGAGCGATGGCGCACTCGTCAACGCCGTAGCGACTGCAACTGAGGCAAAGACGCAGGCGCTGTTTGATGCCTCGATCTCGGCGACCGGCACGCCGAGCGACGCCGTCGCCATCTTCTGCCCTGTCCGCGAAGCAATCGAAGAGTTCTGCGGTCCGCGAGCTCTGTGGGGGTCGCGTCTGGCACGCGCGGTACACGAGGCAGTGCTTGCCGGCGCCAGGAACTGGTCGGCGTGAACACGCTCGTCCTCGGAGGAGCTCGTTCGGGCAAGTCTCTGGTGGCCGAGCGTCTCGCCTCGCGTGGCACCGCGTCCGTGACGTACGTTGCGACGGTGCGCGTCGGCGACGACGCTGATCTCGCCGTACGAGTCGAGCAACATCGCGCGCGCCGGCCCGCTGACTGGGTGACCATCGAATGCGGGGACAATCTCGCAACGATCCTGGGCTCAACTGCGGGCACCGTGCTGGTGGACTCGCTCGGACCGTGGCTCGCCGATCTCACTGAGTGGCGAGACCAGGCGGAAGCGCTCTGCGACGCCATTCTCTCGCGCAACGGCGACACGATCATCGTCTCGGACGAGGTCGGTCTCAGCGTGCACCCAGAAACGCGCATTGGTCGAGAGTTTCGTGACGCGCTGGGGGCTCTGAATCAGCGCATTGCCGCTGTCTGCGATGACGTGCTCCTCGTCGTCGCGGGTCGGGTCATCAGTCTCGAGAAGGATCGCGGCCAGTGAGGAGAGCGATCGCGTTTCTTACGCCATTCGGCGTCTCTGACAGTCCCACCGCCACAACGTTGGCGTGGTTCCCGCTCGTCGGCGCGGCCATCGGACTAGTTGTCGGTGGGGTGTGGTGGCTCGCCGCCAAGGCGTGGGTTGCGCTACTCGCGGGAGCTGTCGCCGTGATCGCGGATCTCGCCGTGACGGGACTCTTGCACTTTGATGGGCTCGCAGACGCCGGCGATGGCTTGATCGCTCCGATGTCGCGAACCCGACGGCTCGACGTGATGGCTGATCCCGCGATTGGCGCGTTCGGCGCGATCACCGTGGGCGCTGTCCTGCTTCTACGTTGGGGCGCCTTCGCGTCGTTGCGCCCCGCGCCTCTCGTGGTAGCCGGACTCTGGTGCGCGTCACGAACCTCGATGATTGCGATCACCGAGTTCCTCCCTTACGCCCGAACGGCCGGTCTCGTAAAGTCGTTTCTCGGCGCTGACGGTCGCCAACGTTTGCTCAAGCGCGGCGCCTTCGTGGGAGGAGTTGCTCTGTCGGCGGGTCTTGTTCTCGTCGGCCGCGGACTGCACGGACTCGCCGCCTTAGGAGCAGAGCTACTGGCCATCGCCCTCGTGGCGGCATTCTCGCGACACCGTCTCGGCGGCTACACCGGCGACGTCCTCGGGGCGGCCGGCGTCGTGGGCGAAACCATTGGGCTCTTGATCTTGGCGACACGTTGATGGCGCACCTCACCATGCCTCGGCCACTCGGCGCAGCCGCGGGACTTGTCCTCGATCAACTTTTCGAAGAGCCCAACACGTCGGTGCATCCGGTCGCGCACTTCGGTCGGGTCATGACGGACTTCGAAAGTCGTAACTACGACGACCGCGTTGCTCCGGGAGTCGCGCACGCCATTCTGGGCACGAGCCTTGGCCTCGTTGCGGGACGGGTTCTGGGCTCGACCGCCCTCGCGACCGCGATGTCGGCGGGAGGACGAGCACTGTGGCGGGCGGCGGGCGATGTCGCAGACGCCCTTGCGACCGACGACCTCGACGCCGCGCGTGATCACTTGCCAAGTTTGGTCGGACGTGATCCGAGTGATCTCGACGAAGCGGAGATAGCACGTGCCGTGGTCGAGTCGGTGGCAGAAAATACGGTCGACGCCATTGTGGCGCCGGCCCTGTGGGCGGCCGTCGCTGGAGCGCCCGGTGCACTCGGCTACCGGGCCGTAAACACGATGGACGCCATGGTGGGACACCACTCTCTTCGGTACGAAAACTATGGCGCCGCCAGCGCTCGACTTGACGACGCGGCGAATTGGGTGCCGGCGCGCGTGACCGCGGCACTCGTGGCGACGGTACGCGTGAGATCGGCCCGCGACATCAGAGTTGCGGTCGCGACACAAGCACCCCAACATCCTTCGCCTAACGCGGGCGTTGCCGAGGCCGCGTTCGCCGCCGCACTCGGCATTCAACTCGGAGGACGTAACCGATACGGCGATCGAATCGAAGAACGAGTTCCTCTCGGCCTCGGTCGCGCGGCGGAAGCGTCCGACATCAACGAGGCGATCCGTCTCAGCCGCGACGTGACTTTCGCACTCGCTTCGACGCTCGGTGTGGTCGGCCTCGCTGCCTGGTGGCACCGCCGATGAAGGTCCCTCCCGCGCAGTCCCACGGCGGGGACGGCGCGAGGATCGCCCGCGCTCTTGGACTTGATCCCGCCTCAATCCTCGACCTCTCGCAGTCACTCAACCCCGTGGCGGTGGATCCACGTCCCATTGTCGCGGCGCACCTCGACGCGCTCGGTCGCTACCCCGATCCCACCTTGGCTCGCGGCGCTCTGGCCGACGCCATGAACGTTGATCCCGAGTGTCTGCTTCTCACCAACGGCGGGGCTGAAGCGATTGCCCTCGTCGCAGCGCAACTCGGCGGCTCGGTCGTCGAACCGGAGTTTTCGCTGCATCCCCGCGGAGACGGCCCACTGTGGCGATCCAATCCCCACAGCCCCAGCGGACTGCTCGCGGCGGCGAGCGATCGAGCTGAGGTGTGGGACGAAGCGTTCTATCCACTCGCGACGGGCCAGTGGACGAGGGGTGACGTCGAGGCGTTCGTAGTGGGATCGCTGACAAAAATATTGGCGTGCCCGGGACTTCGCATTGGCTACGTGATGGCGGCGCCAACGTTCGTTGCGGCCTTGCACGCGCATCAACCGGAATGGTCGCTCAACGGCCTTGCTGCCGACTCGCTGCCTGACCTCTTGGAACAGCTTGACCTCGAGCACGACGCTGTTCTCATTCGCGACCTTCGCGTCCAACTCGCCGATCTCTTGGCGTCGCACGGTCTGGTTTCTCGACCTTCCGACGCGAACTGGCTACTCGTCGACGCGCCGGGACTGCGCGAAGAGCTAGCGCCCACGGGAGTCGTGGTGCGCGACTGTGCCAGCTTCGGACTGGGCGGCGTGGCGCGTATCGCGGTACCGAGCGAATCGGGAATAGCGCGCCTCGCCGAAGCACTCGAGGTCATTCGCCCATCGAAACAATTCAAAGGAAATCAATGAACAACGAAACTTTCGCGCAGCTCGCCAACCGCGTTGCTCCGATCGACGCCAGCGCGGCCAGCTCGGCACGTGAACTTCAGGATCGACTCACCAAGCCGCAGGGGTCGCTCGGATTTCTCGAAACGCTCGGCGTGCAGCTCGCCAGCATCGCCGGAGTGTGCCCACCGCCAGTTCCTGAACCGACCGTGATCGCAGTCTTTGCCGGTGATCACGGGGTCGTCGAAGCCGGTGTGTCGGCCTGGCCGTCTGCGGTAACAGCACAGATGGTGGCGAACTTCTGCAGCGGTGGCGCGGCGATCAACGTCCTGGCCCGACACGTCGGCGCGCGCGTGGTGATCGTCGACGTCGGTGTTGCGACTCCCATTCCCGGAGAAGCCATCGGCCTCCAACGGCGCAACGTCGCGCCAGGTACCGCGAACATGGCGCTCGGAGCCGCGATGAGCGAGGCAAAGGCCGACGAGGCGCTCAACGTGGGCGCTGACGTCGCGCGCGAAGCCATCAGTGATGGAGCCGGACTTCTTGTGACGGGCGACATGGGGATTGGCAACACCACGCCGTCAGCCGCCCTAATTGCCGCCTTCACCAACACGAGCGCACGCGACATCACCGGACGCGGAACGGGAATCGACGACGACATGTTGGCCGTTAAGACGCGTGTCATTGAAGCGGCACTCGCTCGCCTCTCACCCGACGCCTCGCCCCTCGCGATCCTCGCTGAAGTGGGCGGTCTCGAGATCGCCGCCTTGGCCGGTTTCATCATCGCGGGGGCTGCCGCCCGGGTGCCGATCGTGATTGACGGGGTCATCGCCGTCGCAGCCGCCGTGGTGGCGTCGGCATTCTCGTCGGAAGTTCCCGGCTATCTCATTGCGGGGCACCGCTCCAGCGAACCTGCGGCGAGCGCCGGTCTCGACCATCTGCACCTCACGCCAGTGCTGGATCTGCAACTGCGCCTCGGTGAGGGCAGTGGCGCGGCGTTGGCCGTTCCCATTGTCCAGGCGGCCGCGAAGATTCTCAGAGAGATGGCCACGTTCGACTCGGCTGGAGTCAGCGAGCGAGACGCCGAGTGAGCGTCATAGAAGGTCGTCATCTCGACCACGTTCCTGACGACGAGTGGCACGGGAAGGTCTGGCGACAAGGACCTTTCTGGTTCCTCGGCAACTTTCAGCCGTTCACGTTGGCCCTCGCCTTCTTTGGACCGGTCGTTGGACTCAACGGGCTGTGGACCTCAATCGCGGGCATCACGGGAATCTTGTTCGGGGCCATGTTCATGGCCGCGCATGCAGCGCAGGGCCCGACTCTCGGTCTACCCCAGATGATCCAGTCGCGCGCGCAGTTTGGCTACTCCGGCGTCGTGGTGCCCGTCACCGCCACGACCTTGACCTTCGTCGGATTCAACGTCGTCACCCTCGTCATCATCAAACAGGGTCTGTTTGACATCTTTCACTGGAACACCGCCATCGTTGCGCTCCTCGTCACAGCGGTCGCGGCCGCGCTCGCCATCTACGGTCACGACTGGATTCACAAGGTCGTGCTCGTCGTCTTTTGGGTCTCGCTGCCTCTGTGGCTCCTCGTCACCGGGGGCATTGTCTTCGGTCACGCGGGCGGCACTGGTCCCGTGACGGGAGGCTTCAACGCCGTTGGATTCTTCGCCATGTTCACCGTGGCGGCGTCGTACAACATCACCTACGCGCCGTGCGTGTCGGACTATTCGCGCTATCTCGCGCGCGACACTCCACGACGCCACATCACGACGGCGGTATTTCTGGGAGCCGTTGGTTCACCGATCTGGCTGATCCCCTTGGGAGCGTGGATGGCAACGCGACTGCGCGTCACCGATGCACTGAGTGGCATCAACGCCGCGGGAAACGCCACCCTTTGGCATCTGGGTACGGCCCTCGCGTTGGTCGCAGTCGCGGCGCTGGTCGCGGCGATGGGTATCGCCGCCTATAGCGGCATGCTCTCGATCGTCACCATCATGGACGCGATCCGTCCCGTGCGTTCGGGACCCTCAGTGCGCGTCGTCACCATCGCGATCCTCGCGGTTGTCTGGTTCGTCGTCGGCCTCGCGTGCACCAACGCGACCACGGTGCTCAACGACTGGTTGATCGTGATGCTCTATCTGCTCGCCCCGTGGACGAGCGTCAACCTCATCGACTTCTACTTCGTGCGTCACGGACGCTTCTCCATCATCGATCTCTTTACCCCGACGGGTATCTACGGCCGTTGGGGCGCCAGGGGTCTCAGTGCCTACGCCCTCGGCATCGCCGTCGAGATTCCCTTCATGGCCATTCCCAACGTGTATCAGAGCCCCGGCGCGACGTGGCTCGACGGCGTCGACATCTCCTGGCTCGTCGGATTAGTCGTCGCTGGCACGGTGTACTTGCTCAGCACTCGTCGCCTCGACCTCGACGCAGAAGCGCTCGCCATTGCCCGCAGCGACACAGCACTGGGTCGCCCCGAGGCGAGTGCGTGACGTCGGGCTCGCTTCTCGTTCTCGGTACGTCGTCGGGCGCCGGCAAGAGCACGGTCGTCACGGGACTCTGTCGTTGGCTGAAGCGCCACGGCGTCTCGGTGGCGCCCTTCAAGGCGCAGAACATGTCGCTCAACTCCTACGTCACGAAAGACGGCGGGGAGATGGGCCGCGCCCAGGTCATTCAAGCCCAAGCGGCGGGAGTCGAACCTGATGTTTTGATGAACCCGGTGCTCTTAAAGCCCGGCACCGACTCGACCAGCCAGATGATTGTGCTCGGTCATCCCGTCGGCGATCTCGACGCCGCGACGGACTGGCACGAAAAGCGAGATCTCCTCAACGTGGTGGTCGAGGCGCACGCGGAGCTGCGCCGTCGTTTCGACGTGGTGATGTGCGAGGGCGCCGGAAGCCCGGCGGAGATCAACCTTCGTCGCAGCGACATCGCGAACCTCGGCTTCGCGCGAGCCGCGAATGTTCCGGCAGTCCTCGTCGGCGATATCGATCGCGGGGGAATGTTCGCCTCCCTCGTGGGCACGCTCGCCGTCCTTGAACCCGAGGACCAGCATCTTGTTCGCGGATTCGTCGTCAACAAGTTCCGCGGTTCGAAGAAACTGCTGCAACCCGGCGTCGATCACCTCTCGGAGCTCACTGGCCGACCTACCTTTGGCGTTCTCCCCTTTCGTCGTGGACTTGAGCTCGACGCCGAGGACGCGACCGACTTCACGTCCTGGCTCGACACGGCCGCTCCGTATGGCGAGGACGTCCTTTCCATTGGTGTCATCGCGCTGCCGCGCGCTTCCAACCTGACCGACTTCGATCCTCTCGTCGATGAACCGGGCGTCGTGCTGCGACCGATGTATCGACCTGAAGAGATGCGCGACTGCGATCTTGTGGTGATCCCCGGGACGCGCGCGACCGTGAACGACCTCGCGTGGCTGCGCCAGCGTGGATTCGATGAAGCTCTCACCAGTCGCGTCGCCAACGGCGGCCCGGTATTCGGAATCTGCGGCGGGTACCAAATGCTCGGTACCCGCATTGACGACAATGTCGAGAGCGCGAAGGGATCCGTCGAGGGGCTTGGACTACTACCGTCGCGCACCGTCTTTCAACGCGAAAAGGTCCTCTCGCAAGTCGAAGCCACATTGGGCGACGGATCGGTCGTGCACGGCTACGAGATCCATCACGGTCGTGTCTACGTCGACGGTGATTCCTTCTTCGGCGACGGCTGTGCGAGCGGTTCCGTGGCCGGAACGCTGTGGCACGGGCTGTTCGAAAACGATGGATGGCGTCGCGCCTATCTGACAGAAATAGCGAATCTGGCGAACAAGCGATTCGTGGTGGACAACGAGCACAACTTCGCCGCTCGCCGTGAGGCACGACTCGAGACGCTGGCCGATCTCATCGACGAGCACCTCGACACCTCCGCTCTCTTGTCACTTCTCACTGAGTCGAATTCGCCGCTCGCAATGCTGCGGCTATCGCGGCAGTAGGTACTTCCAGATGTCGCCGGACAGCGTCGTCACTGTGTCTATTCCGTAGGTCTCGTCTGGGTCGCTCGCCGTCATGATCGTCACGAGGTAGAACCGTCCCTGGTACTGCACGAAGCCCGTCGTATTCACTTGCCAGCCAGTGGGGATCTCGTCGTACCAGCCGTCTTTCATCGCGACGACCGCGTGCGCCGGCGAACCCCACCCGACACCGAACTGTTGTCCGCCGATGACGTGTTCCATCAGGTCGATCTCGTAGTCGCGCGACGCCGTGGTGAGAATCGCGTTGGGTAGCGCGATGGCTTTGAGCAGTTGCAACTGATCAAGTGGCGTCGTCGAGATATCACCCCACGACCAACTCGGTATGGTCGACTTGAAACCAATCAGCGCATTGAATGAATCGATAGCGTCGCGCCCGCCAATCTCCGCCCATAGCTTCGTCGCAGCCTTATCGTCCGACGCCTCGATCATGCTGGTGGCGAGCGCCTCTTGTTTCGCCGTGAGAGCGCGACCACTGTGTTGGGATTCGTACAGCAGGTCGGCCAGGATGTCGACTTTGACGAGGGAGGCCGTTCGATCGTGATAACCGTTGTGGTACGTGTACGTTGCTCCGGTCGCGACGTTGTAGACGGCGGCGGTGACTAGTCCTTCGCGACCTTTTAGGTAGAGCGCCGTGGCTCGACTCGTGAAGGGATTGTCCGGGTTGTGCGTCGGAGGAGTTGTCGGAAGGGTCGTGGTCGTGGTCGTGGACGTCGTCGTGGTTGTCCCGTTCGGTACGGTACTCGCGGGAGGGCCGTTGGCTGATCCGGCCGCGGTCGCCAAGAGCCAGAGCGACGCGGCGATCGAGGCCGCGACGGCCGCACGTGCCTGGATCCGAAACGTCATGAACTCCCCCGGCTAGATGGTAGGAGAGATCGGATCCGCAAGGTGTCGCCGGTTCGTTATTCGCTCGACAAAGATTTGAAATACCGCACTTCGCTGAGGTCGTGTCCCCCCACGTCAATCGTCTGGCGGGTGCCGTCGAAACGCCATGCCGCACCCTCGTAGAACTGCCGGCCCTGGGTGTTGCCTTCCAATACCCACAGCGTCGCATACGTAAAGCCGCGCTCCGCCAAGAGCTCCTCGCCCTTCGCGAGAAGGCGCGATCCGATGCCCGAGCGCCAGTTCGCCGGCGCCACGTACAGAGCCCACACTTCGCCCGCGGCGCTTCGGTCCTCATCGCGACTCCGACCCACGACCACGAGACCGACAGCAACGTGGTCCCGCGCCGCGAGCCACATCTCGGGTTCATCGGATTCCCCCGCACCAAATCGGTAGCGACTAGCGCGCTCTTCGACGTTCAGCGCGTCAAGAAACTCCTTCGGCACCAGTCCCCGATACGCCACTTGCCAGGAACCAACGTGAACATCCCCAAGCTCGAGAGCATCGCGGGGCTCAGCTCGGCGCATTGTCAGCGACCCGTCGTCAGACACGTCTCCATTGTTCTCCTTTTCGAGGCCGCTGACGCGACTTCAAACGCTCAAGATCAACGTCAACCACTAACGAACTTCTCGACCGGCGAGCAACTCAGGCAATAGTAAAGACTTCGGGCCCATCGTCGGTGACCGCGATGGTGTGCTCGAAGTGCGCGGAGAGCTGGCCGTCGTCAGTCATGACGCTCCACTCGTCGTCGAGAACGTACGTCTCGTAGGTGCCGACGTTGACCATGGGCTCGATCGCGTAGACCATGCCAGCCTTCAGCGTTGGTCCCGGAGAGCCCGGCCAGTAGTTGGGCACCTGAGGACTCTCGTGCATCTCGGTCCCGATGGCGTGGCCCACGTACTCGCGCACGACCGAGTAGCCGGCTTCTTCGGCGACGTGCTGCACCGCGCGGCCGACTTCGTGGAGACGTCCGCCGACGACGAGCTTGTCGATGCCGGCCCAGAGTGAGCGCTCGGTGACTTCAATGAGCTTCTTTGCGGTGGCGCTGACTTCACCGACGGGCGCAGTGTACGCGGCGTCACCGTGGTAGCCCTCGACAATGGCGCCGGCGTCAATGGAGATGATGTCGCCTTCGTGCAACACGTAGTCGCCCGGGATGCCGTGAACGATCATGTCATTGGGGCTCGTGCAGATGACGGCCGGAAAGCCGTGGTAGTTCAAGAAGTTTGAGCGAGCATTGCGCTTGGTGAGCACGTCCGCCGCCAGGTCGTTCAACTGCTTGGTCGTGACACCCGGTCGGATCGCGGCGCGCGTGACCTCATGCATCTCGGCAACAACTTTGCCGGCCTTGCGCATCTTGGCCAGTTCGTCCTTCTTGCGGATCACACCAAGCCTCGTGAGTGCAGCAGGTCATTAATGGCCGCCGAGACCGTGTCGACCGGTTGATCACCGTTCACCTTCACCAGGAGGTCGCGCGACTCGTAGTAGGAGAGGAGCGGGAACGTGTCGCGCTCGAAGGTCTCGAGGCGCTTCGCGATCACGTCGGGCTTGTCGTCGCTGCGCTGAACGACGTCGCCCCCACACACTTCGCACGTCCCCGAGATTGCGGCCGGGTCGGAGTCCTTGTAGGTGGTGCCGCACTCTTGGCAGACGCGTCGCGACGAGAGTCGCTGGATGACCAGCGCATTCGCGAGGTCGATGTAGATGCACAGCTTGATCCCGCCCTCGCCCAAGAGACGATCGAGCGCCTGAGCCTGGCCGGTGTTGCGTGGAAAGCCGTCGAGCACGGCACCCTTGATGGCGTCGGACTCTTTGAAACGGTCTTCGACGAGCTTGTTGACGAGGTCGTCGGACACCAGTTGGCCGGAGTCGAGGACGGACTTCACCTCATTGCCGAGAGGCGTGCCGGCTTGGACAGCGGCGCGAAGAATGTCACCGGTCGAGATGTGGGCGAGGCCATAGCGCTCGCAGAGGAGCTGGCTCTGGGTGCCCTTACCGGCGCCCTGTTTCCCCAGGACGACAAGATTGAGTTGACCCGACATGGCTAACGCTTCAAGAAGCCTTCGTAGTTGCGCATCATGAGTTGCGAGTCAATCTGGCGCATGGTCTCAAGTGATACGCCCACGGCGATGAGGAGGGTGGTGCCGTAGTACGGGAATCGGTTGATACTCCAGAGCGCCATCAACACACTCGGGGTGACAGCGACCGACGCGAGAAAGACGGCACCCACGACAGTGAGTCGCGACAGCATGCGCGAGAAGTACTTCTCGGTCGGCATGCCCGGACGAATACCCGGCACGAAGCCGCCCTGCTGGCGCAACATCTCGGCCTGCTGGTGGGGATCGAAGGCGATATAGACGTAGAAGAAGGTGAACGCGAGGATCAGTATGAAGTCCGACGCGATATAGAAGAAGTTCGTCGGGGTGAGCGAGTTGCTCACGAAGTGCTGAAAGCTGGCCCAGGGAACGATGTTGGACAGCAAGACCGGAATGTAGAGCACCGACGAGGCGAAGATGATCGGAATAACCCCGGACTGGTTCACCTTCAAGGGAATATACGTCGAGTTGCCGCCCATCTCTTTTCGACCAACGACTCGTCGAGCAAAGGTCACCGGTATTCGCCGCTGGCCGTTATCCATGAAGACAATGAGCACCAGCAGCGCCAGAGACACCACCAGAATGGTGAAGAACTTGTACGGCCCGCCCTCTTCCCAGACGGCCTTGCCACCGGCCGGAAGTCCGGCGACGACGTTCGCAAAGATGAGCAGCGACATGCCCTGGCCAATGCCGCGCTGGGTGATGAGCTCGGCGAGCCACATGACGAAGGCGGTGCCGGCCGTCAAGATGAGGACCATGAAGAGCGCCAGCCACACGGTGAACTTCGGAATCAGGTTGATGTTGAAGCCGAGCAGCGCCTCGTCGTGGCCGTGAAAGGCGTAGATGAGTCCGGTGGACTGCAGCAAGGCGAGACCAATGGTCAAGTAGCGCGTGGTCTGGGTGATCTTCTTCTGTCCAACGGCGCCCTGGTCGCGCCACTCGCCGAGCTTGGGAATGACGCCGGTGAGGAGCTGGATCACGATGGAGCTCGTGATGTAGGGCATCACCCCGAGGCCGAAGACCGCGAGGCGCGTCAACGCACCCCCGGAGAAGAGGTTCAAGAATCCGAGCACGCCGCTGGCACCAGCCTGCTTTTGCAGCGACTGGACCTGGCTCCAACTAACGCCCGGAATGGGCAGGTTCGCGCCTAGTTGGTACAGGCAGATGATGGCGACCGTGAAGACGACCTTGTTGCGAAGGTCGGGAACACGAAAGATATTCGCCAGGCGCTGGAACACTGTTCGACCCTAACGGTTCTGGTGTTGATTACCCGACGCCGGCGGACGAACCGAGAAGGGCAGGTCGACAAAGGTCGCCGTCCCGCCGGCCTCTTCGATCGCGGCCTTGGCCGACGCCGAAAATCCGTGAGCGGAGACGTTCAGTGCGCTCGAGACGCTTCCGCGACCGAGGACCTTCACGAGATCCTTCTTGCGCGCGAGTCCGTGACCGACGAGGACGTCGGGGTTGATCTCGCTCAGCCCGAGCGCGACGATGGCGTCGAGGTTGACCGGCGTGTAGGCGACGCGGAAGGGGTTGGTGAAACCCTTCAACTTCGGGATGCGCTGCATGAGGGGCAACTGGCCACCTTCGAAGCCGGGGCGAATCTGGCGACGAGCCTTTTGACCCTTGGTTCCGCGTCCGGCCGTCTTGCCACCTTTGCCCGCAATACCGCGACCGACAATCTTCTTGCGGTGCGTAGAGCCTTCGGGCGACTTGAGGTCGTGCAACTTCATGTCTAGACCTCTTCTACTTTGATCAGGTGCGGCACTCGAGCGATCATCCCGTGAATCTCAGGACGGTCCGGCAGCACGTTGGACTGGCCGATACCGCGCAGTCCAAGCGCGCGCAGTGTTCCGCGGTGCTTGGGCTTCGTGGCGATCGACGAACGAATCTGGGTAACTTTCAACGACATTACTAACCCTCCGTCACTTTAAAGAGGTCGCCCTCGCGCTGACGCTCGCGATACGCGCGCAGCGTTCCCGAGGGAACAACCTCATCAGGCGACTTGTCACGCGAGGCAGCGATCTCCTCGGGACGACGCAGCTGCTTCAGACCTTCGATGGTGGCGTGGGCCACGTTGATGCCGTTGGAGGATCCGAGCGACTTCGCGATGACGTCCTTGACGCCGGCCATTTCGAGGATCGCACGCGCGGCGCCACCCGCAATGACGCCAGTACCGGGAGCGGCCGGCTTCATGAGGACGCGGCCCGCACCGGCGCTGCCGATGACGGGGTAGACAATGGTCGAACCCGCGAGCGGGACGTCGAAGAGGTTCTTGCGAGCTTCTTCGATGCCCTTTTGCACGGCGAGGCCGGCTTCTTTGGCCTTGCCGTAGCCGAGGCCGACTTTGCCTTTGCCGTCACCGATCACCATGAGGGCGGTGAAGGAGAAACGACGTCCACCTTTGACAACCTTGGACACGCGGTTCACCTTGATGGTGCGCTCTTCGTACTGCTCTACTTCGCTCATTAAAACTCCAGTCCACCGGCGCGAAGGGCGTCGGCGAACGCCGCCACTCGGCCGTGGTAGTCGAAGCCACCGCGGTCAAAGACCACCATGGCAATGTTGGCTTCTTTCGCGCGGCTGGCGAGCAGCTGCGCGACGGCCTTGGCGCCTTCAATGTTGCCGCCGGTGGCGTCTTTCAACGCACCTTCGACCGACGAGGCGGCCGCGAGCGTGCGCCCGTTGACGTCGTCGATGATCTGAGCGGAGATGTGCTTGTTCGTGCGGCTCACCGCGACGCGCGGGCGCTCGGGCGTGCCCGAGAGGACCTTGCGCAGACGACGGTGACGACGCTGACGAAGTTCACGTGTAGTGCGTGCCATTACTTTGCGGCCTTTCCTGCCTTGCGCGCCACTCGTTCGCCGAGGTAGCGCACGCCCTTGCCCTTGTAGGGCTCGGGTTTGCGGAGTTTGCGGATGTTAGCGGCCACCTGGCCGACGATCTCTTTGTCGGGGCCCTTGATGATGACCCTCGTGGGCACCGGAACCTCGAAGGTCACGCCCTCGGGGGCGGTGAACTTGACGGGGTGGCTGAAGCCGAGCGCGAGGTCAATGGCGCTCGGACCCGAGGCCGTGGCGCGATATCCCACGCCAATGATCTCGAGTTCCTTCTTCCAACCGTCGGTCACGCCGACAACCATGTTCGACACCAGCGTGCGCGTGAGTCCGTGCAAGGCCTTCTGCGAGGTCTCTTCGCTCTCGCGATCGACCACCAGCGTGTCCCCCTCTTGGGCGAGGGTGATGCCGCCAGGCAGGTTGCGGGTCATGGTGGCGTTCGGACCTTTAACGGTCACGACGTCACCGGCCACGCTCACCGTGACGTTCGAGGGAACGGTGATGGGACTACGTCCAATACGCGACATTAGAGAACCTCCACGGGCGCGGGGCTACCACACATAGCAGAGCACCTCGCCACCCAACTTGGCCTTGCGGGCTTCGCGGTCGGTCATGAGACCGTGACTCGTCGAGACGACGGCCACGCCGACACCACCGAGAACCTTGGGCATCTGATCGGACTTCTTGTAGATGCGCAGCCCCGGCTTCGAGACGCGCTTGATCCCAATGATGGTCTTCTTGCGGTCTTCGGAGTACTTGAGGTTGATCTCGAGCTGCGCGCCGGGCTTGTCCTCGAGCTTCGTGACGGTGTAGCCCGAGATGAAGCCCTCCTTCTGGAGCACCTTCGCCAAGCTCTCCTTCAGCTTCGACGAGGGCATTTTGACGCTGTCAAACATCGCGGCGTTCGCGTTGCGGATGCGCGTGAGCATGTCGGCAATCGGGTCAGTCATTGTCATGTCTGTCCTCCTACCAACTTGCCTTCGTCACGCCGGGAATCTCACCGGCGTGGACCATCATGCGCAAGCAGATACGGCAGAGGCCGAACTTGCGGTACACCGAACGCGGCCGACCGCAGCGCTCACAGCGCGTGTAGGCACGCGTCGAGAACTTGGGGGTCTGCTTTTGCTTGATTCGAAGAGCTTTTTTCGCCATGCTTATCGAGTCTCCTGTTTGAAGGGGAAGCCGTAGGCGCGCAGGAATGCGCGACCTTGCTCGTCGGTCGCGGCCGAGGTGACAATGGTGATGTCGAATCCTCGAGGCGCGTCGATCTTGTCGTAGTCAATCTCGGGGAAGATCAACTGGTCATTCACACCGAAGGTGTAGTTGCCGTGTCCGTCGAAGGACTTGGGAGACAGTCCACGAAAGTCACGAATACGCGGTATCGCGAGGCTCAACAAGCGGTCGAAGAACTCCCAGGCGCGGTCGCCACGCAGGGTGACTTTGACGCCAATGGGCTGCTCTTCGCGCAACTTGAAGCTCGCGATCGACTTCTTCGCGCGCGTGACGATCGGCTTTTGTCCGGTGATCAGTTCGAGGTCGCGCTGGGCACCCTCGAGGAGACTCGCCTGCTGCGTGGCGCGTCCGACCCCGGAGTTGAGGACGATCTTCTCGAGGCGCGGAACCTGCATGATGTTCGCGAGTCCGAGCTCTTCTTTCAAGGCCGGGCGAATCTCTTCGTCGTAGCGAACCTTGAGACGTGGTCGAGTAACGGTGGTCATAGAACCTCTCCACACTTGCGACAGACGCGCACTTTCTTCTCGTCGACGACCTCGGAGCCGATCTTCGCCGGACCCTTGTGCTTGGGGCACCAGACGGCGACGTTCGACGCGCTGAGCGGCATCAACTTGTCGATGATGCCGGCCTGCATGGTTGAGCCGGACTGCTTGGTGGCGCGCTTGGCCACGTTGAGGTTGTCGAGGATCACTTTGTTGACGCTCGGCAATGCCTCTTCAACGTTGGCGCGCTCGCCGCGGTACTTGCCGGAGAGGACGATCACGTCGTCACCTTTATGAATTTTCATTACAACACCTCCGGTGCGAGCGAGACGATTCGCATGAACTTCTTGTCGCGCAGCTCTCGACCGACAGGTCCAAAGATGCGCGTGCCGCGGGGCTGGAGCTGATCGTTGATCAACACCGCGGCGTTTTCGTCGAACTTGATGTAAGAACCGTCAGGACGACGCTTCTCCTTAGCGGTGCGAACGACGACGCAGCGAACCACGTCACCCTTTTTCACCGCGGCGCCGGGAATCGCGTCCTTCACGGTGGCGATAAAGACGTCACCGATCGAAGCGTAGCGACGGCGTGATCCCCCGAGGACGCGGATGCAAAGAACTTCTTTCGCACCCGAGTTATCGGCGACCTTGAGTCGGCTTTCCTGTTGAATCATCGCGCACGCTCCACAACTTCGGTGAGGCGCCAGCGCTTCAACTTCGACAGCGGTCGGGTCTCTTGGACGCGAACCTTGTCACCGAGCTTGGCTTCGTTCTTCTCGTCGTGCACGTAGAGCTTCTTGGTGCGCTGGACGGTCTTGCCGTAGCGGGCGTGGCTGACGCGCTCGTTGACCGCGACGACCAAGGTCGAGTTCATCTTGTCCGAGATGACAATGCCCTCACGGACCTTGCGGGGGTTGGCGCGCGTTTCGTTCTCTGTTGCGTCACTCATGACTGACCTTCTTCTAGGGCTTCGGCGGCGGCGATCTCACGCTCACGCATGAACGTCGACAGTCGCGCGATGTCTTTCTTCACGGCGCCGATGCGCGCCGAGTTGTCGAGCTGGCCAGTGGCCAACTGGAAGCGAAGGTTGAAGAGCTCGCGACGGGCCTCGCCGAGGCGTCCCAGCAGTTCGCTGTCGCCCAGGCGGCGCATCTCCGCGCGGTGTTCGGTGGTCTTAGCCATTAGATCGTTACCTCCGGGGTGCCGTGCGTACCGGGACGAACGACAAACTTCGCTTTGATGGGGAGCTTTTGAATGGCGCGCTCCATGGCAGCGCGCGCCAGGGTCTCGTCGACGCCACCGAGCTCGAAGAGCATGCGGCCGGGCTTCACCACGGCGACCCAGAACTCGGGGTTGCCTTTGCCCGAACCCATGCGGGTTTCGGCGGGCTTCTGCGTGACGGGCTTGTCCGGGAACACGCGGATCCAGACCTTGCCACCACGCTTCACGTGACGGGTCATGGCAATACGTGCGGCTTCGATCTGACGGGCGGTGACCCAACCGGACTCGAGGGCTTGAATACCGAAGTCACCGAAGTTGAGGTCCACGCCGCCCTTGGCCATACCGGCGCGACGACCGCGCATCTGCTTGCGGTGTTTGACTTTGCGGGGCATCAACATGACTACTCGGCGTCCTTTCGAAAGTGCGGCGCGTCTGAGTGCTCCGACGCGGTACGACGCTCGATCTCTTCTTCGACACTGAGCTGCGCCTCGACCTCGGGGTTGGAGGCGAGCAGGTCCGCGACGGCCACGTCGGCCACCTGACCGTCGATGAGGGCGTCAGCGTTCTCCAACACGGCCTCGGCTTCGAGAGCCACTTCGGTCGTGGGTTCCGCGTCCACGCGACGGCGTCCGCCACCGGCGCGCACCACGCCCTTCGGGCCTGACGACGTCGCACCGACGGGCATCGCGTCGCCGGCCGCCATGGCGGCCTCGCGAACGATCTTCTCGTCGTTGGTCAACTGGTAGGGCAAGATGTCGCCCTTGTAGATCCACACCTTCACGCCGATGCGACCGGTTGAGGTGCGCGCTTCGCGAAAGCCGTAGTCAATGTCGGCACGCAGCGTGTGCAGCGGCACGCGACCTTCACGGTAGGACTCGCGACGCGACATTTCCGCGCCACCGAGACGACCCGAGGCCTGAATCTTCACGCCCATGGCGCCGGCCTTCTGCACGGTCTGGATACCGCGCTTCATGGCGCGGCGAAAGGCCACGCGGCGAAGCAACTGGTCGCAGATGCCTTGCGCGATCAACGCGGCGTCGAGTTCGGGCTGCTTGATCTCTTGGATGTTGAGAGAGATCTTGTTCTTCTGACCGGTGATCTTCTCGAGGTCCTTCTTCAAGCGCTCGGCCTCGGCGCCACGGCGTCCAATGACGATGCCGGGACGCGCCGTGTGGATGTCCACGCGGATGCGGTCCGAGTTGCGCTCGATCTCGATGCGACTGACCGCAGCGCTCTCGAGCTGCTTGGTCAGGTAGTCGCGAATCTTCCAGTCCTCGATGACGAGGTCCTTGTAGCCGCGCTCCTTGAACCAGCGTGACTTCCAGTCCGTCGTGATGCCGAGACGGAAACCGTAGGGGTTTACCTTCTGACCCATTAGTTGGTCTCCTCCGTGGTGTCATCGGACACCGGCTCGTTCTCTTCGACGACGTCGGTCGTCTCTTCGTCCTTCTCCACGACGTCAGGATTCGGCGTCTCGTCGTCGTAGTCACTGATCGTCTCGACGTGCTCAGCCTCGGTGGCCTCGGTCGTGACGTCGGTCTCGGTGACTTCGTCGCCCAACGCCAAGTTCTCGGCCTCGATCGCCTCGGCGGCCTGGGTTGCTTCGAGCTCGGCTTGTGCCTCGTGGGCGGCTTCGCGCTTGTTGACGCTGGCGGTCTGGTCGGCGCGACGGCGAGATGACGCGACGCGACGCGATCGGGTGGCCGCGGTCTGGGCGCTGCGCGCGCTGCGCATGTGTTCGAGGCGCTCCTCGTCCATGCGCGAGACGATGACCGTGATGTGCGTCGAACGTTTGAAGATCTTGCCGGCGCGACCACGCGCGCGCGGGCTGAAGCGCTTCATGGTGATGCCTTCGTCGGCGTAGGCCGCCGAGATGTAGAGCTCTTCAGCGAGCAGGCCGTCGTTGTTGACGGCGTTGGCGACAGCCGAGGCGAGGACTTTGCCGATCACGTCGGCCGCTTCGCGAGTGGTGCCGGCCAAGATCTCGCGCGCGGTATTGACGTCTTCACCGCGCACGATGTTGAGGACGACGCGAGCCTTGCTCGCGGACATCTGGTAACCGCGCAACGTGGCGCGAGTCCCGATACGTTCGTTGGTCTTCGAGGCGGTCATTAGCGACGACCCGTCTTTTCCTGGCCCGCGTGGAACTTAAAGGTGCGCGTGGGGGCGAACTCGCCGAGCTTGTGGCCGACCATCGACTCGTTGACGAAGACCGGCACGTGACGACGCCCGTCGTGCACCGCGAAGGTGTGACCGACCATGTCGGGGATGACCGTCGAGCGACGGCTCCACGTCTTGATGACCTTCTTCTCGTTGGCCGCGTTCATGGCGTCCACCTTCTTCAAAAGGTGGGTGTCGATGAAGGGACCCTTTTTTAGGCTGCGTGACATTGTCTACCTACCTCCGCGCGCCGCGTCCACGGCGACGTCGAATAATGAGCGCGTCTGATGTCTTTGGCAGACGCGTACGACCTTCGGGCTGACCCCACGGCGACACCGGGTGGCGTCCACCCGAGGTCTTGCCTTCGCCACCACCGAGGGGGTGGTCGACCGGGTTCATCGCCACACCACGGGTCTGGGGGCGAACACCCTTCCAGCGGTTGCGACCGGCCTTACCGATCTTGATCAGTTCGTGCTCGGAGTTGCCGACGATGCCGAGCGTGGCGCGACAGTCGATCGGCACGCGACGCATCTCGGTCGAGGGCAGACGCAACGTGGCGAAGCCTCCGTCTTTGGCGACGAGCTGCACGCCCATACCGGCGCTGCGGGCCATCTTGCCGCCACCGCCGGGGCGAAGCTCCACGTTGTGCACGGTGGAACCGGTGGGAATGAAGCGCATGGGCAAGGCGTTGCCGGTGCGGATGTCGGCCTTAGGGCCGGACTCGACGTAGTCGCCGACCTTCAGGCCATTGGGCGCGAGGATGTAGCGCTTCTCGCCGTCGGCGTAGTGCAGCAGCGCGATGCGGCACGTGCGGTTGGGGTCGTACTCAATGGTGGCGACCTTCGCGGGAATGTGATCCTTGTTGCGACGAAAGTCGATGACGCGGTACTGCTGCTTGTGGCCACCGCCGCGGTGACGCGAGGTCTTGCGGCCGTTGTTGTTGCGGCCACCGGTGCGGGGCTTGGGCTCGAGCAGTGACTTCTCAGGGGTGGTGGTGGTCAGTTCGGCGAAGTCCGAGACCGTCTGGAAACGGCGACCGGGACTTGTTGGTTTGCGGTGACGTAGGGCCATGGCAGTCCTTAGTTCTCGAAGAGGTTGATCGTGTCACCCTGTTTCAAGGTGACGATGGCGCGCTTGGTGCCGGGCTTGGCGCCACGAACGCCGGTGCGGCGGTTGCGGGTGTTCTTGCCCTTGCGGTTCAGCGTGTTGACGTTGGTGACCTTCACGTTGAAGGCCTGCTCGACGGCGTTGCGCACGTCGATCTTGGTGGCGCGGGGATCGACAACGAACACGTACGTGCCCACGTCCATCATCGCGTAGGTCTTTTCCGAGACCACCGGACGAATCAGAATGTTCATGGCGTCGCGCATCAGGCAAGCTCCTTCGCGGTGGGCAACGTGGCGTCGGTGAAGAGCAGCCAGTCGCAGTCGAGGACGTCGTAGGCGTTGAGCTCACCGGCGTCGATGGTCTTCACGTTCATGAGGTTGCGGAACGAGCGATTGGCGTTGTTGTCGTCGCGACTCAGCACGATGAGAACCTTGCCCTCGAGGCCAAGCGTCTCAAGAAGCGACGTAGCGCTCTTGGTCTTGGGCGTGGTCCACGCGTCGAAGCTGTCAATGAGGGCCACGCGCTCGAGTTCGGCCCGGTCCGACAGAGCCGAGTAGAGAGCCAGGCGAATCATCTTCTTCGGGGTCTTCTGCTCGTAGCTGCGAGGCTTGGGTCCGAGCGCAATGCCACCGCCCGGGTAGTGCGGGGCGCGAATGGTTCCCTGACGCGCGCCGCCGGTGCCCTTTTGGTTGAAGGGCTTCTTGCCGCCACCGCGAACCTCTTTACGAGTCTTCGTCGATTGCGTGCCCGAACGCTTCGCGGCTAGCTGGGCCTTCACGACCTGGTGCATGACGGCCATGTTCGGAGTGATACCAAAGAAAGTGGGCTCGAGCTTGACCGTGCCGAGTGAGGCGCCGGCGATGGACTTACGCTCAACCGTGCGCTCGGCGAGGGCGGGACGGTCCTTTTTGATCGGACCACGGAGGGTGTAGACGTCGCTCATCGGTTACCTCCGGCCTTCATGGGGTTCTTCACGCTCGTGCGCAGCACCACAACTCCCCCGCGCGGGCCAGGAACGGCACCCTTCACGAGGAGAAGGTGGCGCTCGACGTCAACGCCGATCACTTCGAGGTTGGTGGTCGTCACTTGGCTTCCGCCCATGCGCCCGGCCATCTTCGTACCCTTAAAGACGCGTCCCGGCGTGGCGCAGGCGCCAATGGAGCCCGGTGCGCGGTGGTGCTTGTGGTTACCGTGCGCGGCACCCTGACCAGAGAAGTTGTGGCGCTTCATGCCACCAGCGAAGCCCTTGCCCTTGGAGACGGCGGTGGCGTCGATCATCTCGCCCTTTTCGAAGGAGTCGGCGAGGATCTCTTGGCCGATGCTGTAGCCCGTCACGTCATCGAGGCGAAGTTCGACGAGCTTCTTTCCCGGTGCGACGCCGGCCTTTTCGTAGTGGCCGAGCTCGGGCTTGGTCATGGTTGAGGTACGGCGGGTGCCCCAGGTGACCTGGACGGCCGAGTAGCCCTCTTTTTCGGGCGTCTTGACTTGTACGACGCGAGCTGGGCTGACGCGAACGACCGTCACCGGGATCGCCCGGTTCTGGTCGTCCCAGACTTGGGTCATGCCCACCTTCTCGCCGACGATCGCTTTGGTCGCCACGTTTTTCCTCTTCCTCTTTGTTTCTCTACGTCGACCAGGGCCGACATACAGACGCTCCGCCGGGCCATAAAACCCGAACGGAGCGCTCGACTGGTTCGGTTCAGCGTCCCGCGAACGGCAACTGAACACATCTGTTGTTCGCCCGATTTCTCAAAAAACCGGGCTATTCACCCTACACCACCGAGCCCCGAACACGCAAAGTGCCCGGGGCTCGAAAGTGGGGTTAGTTCTGGCGAATCTTGATCTCGATGTCGACACCGGCCGGCAGGTCGAGACGCTGAAGCGAGTCGACCGTCTTGGCGGTGTGATCCACGATGTCGAGCAGACGCTTGTGCACGCGCATCTCAAAGTGCTCGCGGCTGTCCTTGTGCTTGTGCGGGCCGCGAACCACCGTGTAACGGTGCTTCTCGGTCGGCAGCGGCACGGGACCCTGCACTCGGGCGTTGGTGCGCTCGACGGTCTGGACGATCTTCGCCGTGGAC
>JBAQZL010000006.1:0-1720 GCA_049790955.1 Acidimicrobiales bacterium | reverse complement strand
GGTGGCGCGGCCGCCTCCGTCGTCGCCGCGGCCCCGGGTGAACAGGGCACGACCGCGGGAGCGAAGATTGTCACCTCGCACGTCGAAGAGCGCACCGGTCCCAAGCTCGAAGACGCCACCGTCGTCGTCTCGGGTGGTCGAGGACTCGGCGACGCGAGCGCCTACGCGCTCATCGAAGAGATCGCGAAGCTGTTGCACGGCGCCGCGGGCGCCAGTCGCGCGATCGTGGACGCGGGCTGGGTTCCCTACTCGCACCAGGTCGGCCAGACCGGCAAGACCGTAAAGCCGCTCGTGTACGTGGCGTGCGGCATTTCGGGCGCCACTCAGCACATGGTGGGCATGAAGGGCTCCAAGAACATCGTGGCGATCAACAAAGATCCCGACGCTCCCATCTTTCAGATAGCGGACCTGGGTATCGTGGGCGACGTGCACAAGGTGTTGCCCGCGTTGATTGACGCACTCAAGGCCCGATAGTTATTCCCATCGTGGGTAGGCGATGACGAGATGATCGTCGTGCGAGACGCTGTCGGACCGGTTCTGTGAGTGGACAATCGGGCGTTCACGCCCGACGGTGGTGGACTCTCTCGGTCTTGAGTCTCGCGCAGTTGATGGTGTTGTTAGACGCCACCGTGATCAACATTGCCTTGCCCCAAGCGCAGCACGACCTGCACTTTTCGTCGGGCGATCGACAGTGGGTGGTCACGGCGTACGCGCTCGCCTTTGGCTCGTTGTTACTGCTCGGCGGACGTCTCAGTGACCTCTGGGGACGACGAACGGCGCTCTACGTGGGACTCGCCGGCTTTGCTCTGGCGTCCGCCATGGGGGGAGCCGCGCACAGCTTCGCTCTGCTCATTATCGCGCGAGCCATCCAAGGACTCTTTGGCGCGCTGCTCGCCCCGGCCGCCCTCGCGGCGCTCTCGGTCACCTTCAGCGAGCCCAAAGAACGCGCCAAAGCCTTCGCCATCTACGGCATTATCGGCGGATCGGGCGCAGCGATCGGACTCATTCTTGGCGGTGCGCTCACCCAATGGGCGTCGTGGCGTTGGTGTCTTTTTATCAATCTCTTCTTTGCGGGCATCGCGCTCATCGGGGTCGCGATCTTCGTCCGGGGAGGGCGTAGCGAACACCACACTCGTCTCGATGTTCCCGGAACGTTGCTTGGTAGCGCGGGACTCTTCCTCATTGTCTACGGCTTCAGCCACGCCTGGATGTCGAGTTGGACCAACGTTCTGACGTGGGGATCGATTGCGCTCGGCGTCGGTGTCCTCGCGCTGTTCGTCTGGTCGCAGCACCGCAGTGACCACCCGTTACTGCCGTTACGCATCGTCGAGAGCCGTACGCGGGGCGGCTCACTGATTGCCTTGCTGCTCACCACCATGGGCATCTACGCCGTCTTCCTTTTGCTCGCGTACTACCTCCAAGAGACGCTCGGCTTCTCACCGCTGCGTACGGGCTTTGCGTTTATGCCCCTGGTGCTCGCCATCACCTTGTCGGCGGGATTCGCGAGCGCTCGACTGCTTGCGCGAACCGGACCGCGCCCACTCGTGCCCACCGGCATGGCGCTCGCCACCATGGGCATGGTGCTGTTCACTCGCGTGACGACGTATTCGGACTACTGGGGGCACGTGATGCCGGGACTCGTCGTGACGGGACTCGGACTCGGACTCGTCTTCGCGCCGGCGGTCGCGAGCGCAACCTCTGGCGTGCGCTCGCGCGACGC
>JBAQZL010000005.1:0-24954 GCA_049790955.1 Acidimicrobiales bacterium | reverse complement strand
ACAGAGGGAACGTCGTCATCAGGGCGAACGTTGACACTTTGCCCCACCAGAGCACGTTGATCCGCGCGGCGCCGAGAGCCGCGAGCGCGAGAGTGAGGATCGACACAATCAGCTCTCGCGCAAGAGTTGTGCCGGCGAACCACCACGGAACCCCGCCCGCGGCGGCCACGGCGAGCAGGCCGGCAATGACGAGAATACGGTCGGCGGTGGGGTCGATAATCTTTCCGACGTTCGACACTTGATGCCACCGTCGCGCGACGTAACCGTCAATCCAATCCGTTGCACCGAGCGACGCGAGCAGCCAGGCCGCGATCGCGCGATGACCGGTGTCAAAGAGCAGCCAAAAGAAGACGGGTAACAACGCGAGGCGAATTAACGTAATGGCGTTCGGCCACGTCAGCCATCCCGCGTCGCTGTCACTCACGAACTGAGCGTATTGCTACGCGACCGTGATTGAGGAATCCAAGTAGACGTCTTGGACCGCGTGGATGAGCGCCGCACCGTCGTCGATCGGACGTTGAAACGCCTTGCGACCGACGATCAGTCCTTGACCTCCGGCGCGTTTGTTGATGACCGCGGTACGAACCGCGCCCGCGACGTCATTGTCACCCTTGGACTCGCCGCCGGAGTTAATGAGGCCAATGCGTCCGGCGTAGCAGTTGACCACCTGCCAGCGTGTGAGATCGATCGGATTGTCGGTCGTGAGTTCTGAGTAGACCCGGGGGTCAGTCTTGCCAAACTTGACCGCGTTGTAGCCACCGTTGTTGACGGGTTGCTTCTGCTTAATGATGTCCGCTTCGATCGTGACTCCCAGGTAATTACCCTGTCCGGTGAGGTCGGCGCTCAGCTCGTAGTCGACTCCCCCAGTGACGAAGGCCTCGTTTCGCAGGTAGCACCACAGAATGGTGAAGAGACCCAGTCGGTGAGCCTCGGCGAAGGCCTTGCGCACCTCTTCAATCTGATGAATCGAACCCTCAGAACCGAAGTACACGGTCGCCCCGACGCCGACCGCTCCAAGGTCAGCCGCCTGTTGCACGGAGCCAAAGAATTGCTGGTCGTAGGTATTGGGGTAGCGAAGCAGGTCGTTGTGGTTCAGCTTGACGATGAACGGAAGCTTGTGGATATATTTGCGGCTGACGATGCCGAGATTTCCAAGGGTCGTGGCAATCGCGTTGCACTCGCCCTCAAGGGCCAGGTCGCAGAGTCGTGCCGGGTCGAAGTACTCAGGGTAGGGCGCAAAGCTCGCCGCGGCGGAGTGCTCGATGCCTTGATCCACCGGAAGAATGGACAGGTAGCCCGTTCCCCCGAGTCGGCCGTGGTTGTAGAGCAATCCAAGGTTGCGCAGAACGTTGGGGTTGCGGTCGCTGAAGGTGAAGACGTCGTCAAGAAACGTCGGTCCTGGGACGGTGAGCAAATCCTTCGAAAAGGCCGTGGCCTGGTGATCGAGCAGTGACGACGCTTCGTCGCCCAAGAGGGAGGCAATATCCATGCCGGGATCTTACTGGGTCTCTTCGTGCGCGCCCGAGGAGACGACGACACGACTCGGAAACGAGACTCCCTAGTCGACCTTTTTCTTTGACGTAGGAGTCGTGCGACGTTTGCGATTCTTGCGCGGTGCGGTCGCACCGAGCTCTATCAGTCGATCCTTGGCGTCGTAGGCGTCGGGCTCGGCGAGGACGATGCGCGAAAAGAGTTCACGGGCAGAAGTCGTGTCACCGGCACGGTCGTAGACGTCAGCGAGTGTGTACCAGAGTCGGACGTGCCGATAGGACGGATTACGCAGATGCTTGGCGGCGCCGGCCTTGGTGAGCAACTCAATGGCGTCGTCGTAGCGGCGCTGATCGGCCCAGGTCGCCGCCATGACAATGCGTCCCTCGGCGAGCACCTCGGCCGTCGGTTCGTGTTCTTGGAGTTCTTCGAAGGTCTTCTCCACGGCGCGCCAGCGATGGTTGGCGCGATCGGCGTCCATCACGAGGGGCAAGTGCTCAGGGTCTTCGCTGATCGTGAAGTAGGCGCGCAGGTGAATCTTGGCCATGGCCCAGCGTTCCGCTCGGTACGCAGCGAGTCCCGTCAGTTCACGCACCGCAGCGACGCCCGGAGTGGCGTCAGCGACAATGCGACCGAGGCGCAGAGCCTCTTCGTAACGCTTTCGGTCGTACGCTTCGGCGGCACGCGTCAGGGTGTGCACCATCTTCTCGCGCATATAGGCCGTACCGATGAAGGCCTTGCGTACGTTGGCCGCGACGTCGGTCGGCAGCGCGTACGGTGCGCGGGTCTTCGTCTTGGCGGGTGCGGCCGGACGTTCCGCCCGCTCAACACGCTCCCAGGCCGGCGCCGGTTCAGGAGTTCGTGATTTGGCCTTGGCGTCACCGAGCTCTTGTCCGGTACTCGTGATGTTGACAGCACCTTTGCGCGCGACGCTCCCCCAGCCTTTGCGACGAGCGTGCTCGCCGGCTGCTTCGCGTTGACGCTGCTCGGGCGTGAGCGGTGCGGGCTCGCGATCTCGCGAGTACCTCGATGGGCGATCTGACGTTGAGCGAGGCCCGGGTCGACGCGGGCCCGATTCAGAACTCTTTCGATACGGGCGCGTGGCGCGAGCGTCGTCGTCGCGCGGAGCGCGTGGCGAGTCGCTTGTACGAGGACCAGAGCGTCGAGCGCTCGTCTCTGAACTCTTTCGATAGGGACGGGCGCGCGAGTCGTCGTCGCGCGGACCCCGTGGCGAGTCGCCGGTACGAGGAGTGCGTTTGGCTCCCGATGCTGGGCGGGTAGCGCGCGACGTAGAGCGTTCGTAGCGCGCCGGTGTGCCTGAGCGGTCGTCGCGCCCTGGGGCACTTCGTCCCGTTGTGGCGCGTCCGCTGGCGCTTCGACCCGAGGAACCGCGCTCGGGCTTCGACGCGCGATCGTCGCGATACGAGGAGGATCGCGTCTCACCTGAGGCCTTTTTGGGTGCGCGAACGGGTCGTTTGGCTCCAGAAGTAGGCCGCGCGCCCGCTGGCGCAGGGCGACCACGGGGCGTTCGACGAGAGGGAGGAGTCGAAGCGGCCACGTACCAGTCTATCTGTGAGGGCTTTCCAGAGAAACTCGACTCCGTCGCCTGTATTTTCGTTATCGAGATCGAAATCTCGACGGTGCTACATTCGCGCTAATGAATACGGACCTCCAACACAATTTCTTTGACGCACTGAACGACCGCCAGTTGTTGGATCACCCCTTCTACCAACGCTGGGAGATGGGAACGCTGACCCGCGACGAGCTCGCGCGCTACGCCGAGCAGTATCGACACTTTGAGTCGATGATGCCCGGGTTTCTCATCCAACTGCGTGACAGCCTCGAGCCCGGAGAGGCTCACGACCTGGTCGACGCGAACCTGATGGACGAGGTATCACCGCCTAGTCACCTCGAACTCTTCGAACAGTTTGCGGCGTCCTTTGGTGCCACGGACGCGGCGCCGTCGCCGGCCATGGGTGCTCTCCTCGATGCGTACGTCGACGTCGCGAGCCAAGGACCCGTGAGCGCCCTCGCCGGTCTTCTCGCCTACGAAAGCCAAGGAGCCGCCGTGGCGCACTCCAAAGGGTTGGGCCTGGCGAAGCACTACAACGCGCCAGCCGAGGCGCTCGTTTTCTGGGAGGAACACGGATCGATTGAGGGTGACCACGCCGAGTGGACCTTTGACGCCTTGTCTTCGTTAGATCCAGACATCGACCAAGTACGAACGGCAGCTCGACGCGTCGGCGACGCCTGGTGGGCGTTTCTCGACGAACGAGAACTCCAAGCCGTGTAGCGGCGTTCGCCGCCACGATCGCCCTGGGCCCGACCAATTTTTGTCGGACCCGATGCATTCTTCCCGCTCCCACGTGGTTCGCGAGACGATAAGTTGATGGGAAGTGCACGACACGTCAACGACCCCTCTCCCCGAGCGCCCGGCCTGGAATGCCCTCAAATCCCACGCGACCGAGATCAAGCCTCGCCACCTGCGCGAGATTTTCGACGCTGACAACGATCGCGGCACTCGACTTCATCTCGAGGCCGAAAATCTCTATTTCGACTACTCGAAAAACCGCCTCACCGACGAGACGCTGTCACTTCTCGCGCAATTGGCCCGTGAGTCTCGCATCGAAGAACGACGCGACGCCATGTTCGCTGGCGAGCACATCAACGTGTCCGAGAACCGTGCCGTTCTTCACGTGGCACTTCGCCTGCCCCGTGACGCGACCCTCAACGTCGACGGCGTCGATGTGGTCGCCGACGTCCACCAGGTACTCGATCGAATGTCCGACTTCGCGCGCAAAATTCGAAGCGGCGAATGGCGCGGCCACACGAACAAGCCCATTCGCAACGTGGTCAACGTGGGCATCGGCGGTTCCGATCTTGGTCCCGTCATGGCCTACGAAGCACTACGCCACTTTTCTCAGCGAGACCTTATTTTCCGCTTCGTCTCGAACGTTGACGCCACTGATTTCGTGGAGGCGGTCCACGATCTTGACGCCGAAGAGACTCTTTTCATCATTTCCTCGAAGACCTTTAGCACGCTGGAGACGTTGACGAACGCCACCTCGGCGCGCGAGTGGCTGGTCGAACGCCTCGGCGAGGAGTCGGCCGTTGCCAAACACTTCGTGGCGGTCTCGACAAACGCGGAGAAAGTAACGGCCTTCGGCATCGACGTCGCGAACATGTTCGAGTTCTGGGACTGGGTGGGCGGTCGCTACTCCATGGAGAGCGCCATTGGACTGTCGACCATGATCGCCGTTGGTCCAGAACACTTCTACGAGCTGCTGGCTGGGTCCCACGCGATCGATCAGCACTTTCTCCACGCACCGATCGAAGAGAACCTTCCCATGCTGCTCGGACTCATCGCGGTGTGGAACCGCGACTTTCTCGAGTTCCCGACCGTCGGGGTCATGCCCTACGACCAATACCTGCACCGTCTGCCGGCCTATCTCCAACAACTCACCATGGAGTCAAACGGCAAACACGTCACCCAGAATGGTGATCACGTCACGTACGAAACGGGACCTATTTACTGGGGAGAGCCGGGCACCAACGGCCAACACAGCTTCTATCAACTGATCCACCAGGGAACGACGATTGTTCCCGTGGACTTCATTGGCTTCGCGAAGTCCCTCAACCCGCTCGGAAATCACCACGACATCTTGATGTCGAACATCTTCGCCCAAGCTCAGGCGCTGGCCTTTGGAAAATCAGCTGAGGAACTGCGGACCGAAGGCGCGGACGAGCGCGTCATACCGCACCGAGTCATGGAAGGAAATCGTCCCTCCAACGTGTTGCTCGCACCAGAACTCTCACCCCGAGTGCTCGGATCGCTGATTGCGCTCTACGAACACTCCGTCTTCGTGCAGGGCTCGGTCTGGGACATCGACTCCTTCGATCAGTGGGGTGTGGAACTGGGCAAACAACTAAGCGTCAAGATCATTCCGGAACTGTCGAGCGACGAGCCGCTGACCCACGACTCGTCGACCAACGCCTTGATTTCGTACTACCGATCCCACAAACAGACTGGACAGTCATGACAACCTCAAACCCAATGCAACTCGGAATGGTTGGACTCGGACGCATGGGCGCGAATATCGTGCGCCGCCTGGTGAAGGACGGACACCACTGTGTGGTCTACGACGTGAACGCCGAGGCCGTCACCTCACTCGAAGGCAAGAGTGTCACCGGATCGGCCTCGTTGCAGGACTTTGTGAGCAAACTGCAGGCGCCTCGAGCGATCTGGCTGATGCTGCCGGCCGCCATTACTGGCGACATCCTTCAGCAGATCGCGGCACTCCTGGAGCCCGGCGACATTGTGATCGACGGGGGCAACTCCTACTACCAGGACGACATTGATCGCGCGAAAGATCTCTTCGCGCGCGAGTTGCACTACGTGGACTGTGGCACCAGTGGCGGCGTCTGGGGACTGGAGCGCGGCTACAGCCTCATGATCGGTGGAGAAGAAGACGTCATCACGCACCTCGACCCGATATTCAAGAGCATCGCGCCCGGCGCCGACGGCACCGAGCCAACACCAGGGAGACCCGAAGGCGACACGGCCGCTCAGGGGTATCTGCGCTGTGGACCGAACGGCGCCGGTCACTTCGTGAAGATGGTTCACAACGGCATTGAGTACGGCATGATGGCCGCCATTGGCGAGGGTCTCAGCATCCTGAAACACGCCAACGTCGGCAAGACGACGGCCACGGCCGACGCCGAGACCTCACCGGTGCAGAACCCCGAGTACTACCAGTACGACTTGAAACTGGACGACATCGCCGAAGTGTGGCGTCACGGATCCGTCATCAGCTCATGGTTGGTCGACCTCACGGCCGACGCCCTCACCGCGTCTCCTGATCTCGACCAGTACAGCGGTCACGTGTCGGACTCGGGCGAAGGACGCTGGACGATCGAAGCAGCCATCAACGAGTCGGTTCCCGCGCCGGTCATCGCCGCCGCTTTATGGCAGCGCTTTGAGTCACGCGGCGAGGGCGAGTTCACCGCCAAGGTGCTCTCGGCCATGCGCGCGGGATTCGGCGGTCACGTCGAGAGGTCTTCTTAGTGCAGCACGAGCTACGGACCTTTGACGACCCCACGACGCTGGCCAGAGCGGCAGCCGCCTACGTCGCCGAACGAGCGCGGGAGATCCAATCTCGAGGAGCCACATTTACCTTCGCCCTGAGTGGCGGGAAGAGCCCTTGGGCCATGTTCGAAACCCTCGCCCACGACAACGTGGACTGGGCCGCCACCCGGATCTATCAGGTCGACGAGCGCGTCGTGCGCGAGGACAACGACGCGCGAAACCTCAAAAGCCTTCGTCTGGCCCTCAAAGGAACCAACGCGCCGATCGAAGCCATGGACGTTGACGCCGATGACCTCGAGGAGGCCTGCTGGAACTACGCCGCTCTTCTCCCCCAGCGCTTCGACCTCGTACACCTCGGTATCGGACCTGATGGACACTGCGCCTCACTCGTCCCGGGTGATCCCGTGCTGGACCTCTCGGATCAACTCGTTGCCCTGAGCGGTCCCTACCAAGACACCCTGCGCATGACCCTTACCTATCCCGCCCTCGCGCGGGCCAACCAACTCCTCTGGTTGATCGGCGGCGCAGATAAACGCGACGCGCTGGCCAAGTTGCTCGCGAGCGACCCTTCCATTCCCGCCGGACGCGTGGAGGCGGGAGCGTCGCTCATCATGGCCGATCGAGCGGCGCTCGGGTAATGGTGACTTTGTTCGTACAATTAAAGGAAAGCCAGTGACAACTTCCCCCGAAACCACTTCGACCTACGTTCGGCCCAGGCCCGACAATCACGTCATCGTGATTTTCGGCATCACCGGTGACCTCGCCCGCCGCAAGATTCTTCCGGGTCTGTTTCACTTGGCGGTCGCTGGTCTCCTGCCAGAGCGCTATCGCGTGGTGGGCTGTGGGCGTCCCACCTCCAAGATGACCCACGACGACTTCCGTTCCTACGCTTACGACGCCGTGAAGGAGTTCGCCTCAGACATTCCGACCTATAAGGAATGGGCCGAGTTCTCCTCCAACCTGACTTACGCGATCGATCCCGACGACGGACCCGAGGGACTCCCGGCCGTGGTCGCCGAAGCGGAGGCGGCAATCGGGGGCGTGGTGCGGCGCCTCTTTCACCTGGCGATCCCGCCGGACGCCATGCACGACGTCATCAGCATGCTGGGCACTCAGGGCCTGAACAAGAACGCGCGCATTGTCTGTGAGAAGCCCTTCGGTACGGACCTCGATTCGGCCAAGAAACTGAACTCCGAGATCGACGAGTACTTCGACGAGTCCCAGGTCTTTCGTATCGACCACTTTCTCGGTAAGGAGTCGATCGACAACATCTTGGCGCTGCGCTTCGCGAACGAGCTCTTCGAGCCGCTCTGGCGTCGTAACCACGTGCGCTACGTCCAGATCGACGTGCCCGAAACTCTCTCGATTGAGGGTCGCGGCCAGTTCTACGAGGGCACCGGAGCCTTTCGCGACATGGTCGTCACCCACCTCTTTCAGGTACTCGGCATCTTGGCCATGGAACAGCCCACGTCGCTGACGGCCAAGCCGCTGCGCAACGAGATCAACAAGGTCTTCGAGTCGTTGCGAATTCTCGACCCGGTGACAGTCCTGCGCGGTCAGTATGACGGGTATCTAGATGAGCCGGGCGTCGCCGCGGACTCCACCACCGAGACGTTCATTGCGCTACGGGCCTGGATCGACAACTCACGCTGGATGGGCGTGCCGTTCTATCTGCGCACCGGCAAATGCCTCGCCGAGAGTCGCCAGCTCATCACCATTGGTCTGCGTGAGCCGGTGATGGAGATCTTCCCCGACCAGAAGACCGGCAACCACCCCGATGCCAACAAGCTGATCATCGACTTCAAGGACCCCGGCTCGATTCGCGCCTACTTCCTCGCGAAAGAACCCGGGCCCGAGATGTCGCTCGGCCAAGCCAAGATGAGCTTCTTTTACAACGACTCCTTCCAGGAGAGCAACAACCTCGAAGCGTACGAGCGGCTGTTGCTCGAAGTCATGCTCGGCAACCAAGCCCTCTTTACCCGTTCCGACGGCATCGAGCGGCTCTGGGAGGTCTCGGCGCCACTGCTCGAGCGACCCTCCCCCATTGAGACGTACGCCAAGGGCAGCTGGGGACCCGAGTCGGTGGCGAACGTGGTCAAGCCCGACCGCTGGACCCTGCCCGAGTGAGCGACGCGCCCATTCGTCTCGTCCTCAGTGACGTCGACGGCACGCTGATGACCTCGGCCAAAGAACTCACCGATGAAGCTATTCGCGCGGTCGCACAGCTGAAGGAGAACAACATTCTCTTTTCGGTCACGAGCAGTCGACCGCCCATGGGTCTGGCGATGCTGATCGAGCCACTCGACCTGACCGCGCCGCTCGGCGCCTTCAACGGCGGACTGATGGTCGATCGCGACATGAAAGTGCTTTACGAGCTCGCCATCGCCGAGGACCTGGTCGGCCCCATTATCGAAGAACTGTCCGCGAGCGGCAACTCAGTCTGGGTCTATCAAGGAACGGAGTGGTTCGTGCTCGATATGGATGGTCCCCACGTCGCTCATGAGTCAAGCGTGGTGCAGTTCCACCCCACGCTACGAAGGAACTTCGACGACATTCGTTCTGACGTCATCAAGATCGTGGGGGTGAGCGACGAGCCCGACGTGATCGCCAAGGGCCATAGCGCCCTCGACGGCTACACCGTCTCGGCCACGACGTCGCAGACTTACTACCTCGACGTGACGCATCCCGACGCCAACAAGGGCTCGGTCGTTGAGTTTCTAGCGAGCCACTTCTCCATTCCGACGAGCTCCATTGCGACCATCGGCGATATGACCAACGACGTCGCCATGTTCCAACGTTCCGGATACTCCATTGCCATGGGCAACGCTACGCCCGACGTCAAGAGCCACGCGAAACTGTCAACGAAGTCCAACGAGGACAACGGGTTCGCCTACGCCATGGAGCACTTGATCCTGGGTGCGGCGACCTAAGCCTTCGTCACTCTTCGACGACGGACACCTCTTCGACTATCTTCGCGCGTCGCCTGACGTGGTACCCGACGGGCAGTAGATCGACGTGGAAACGGTCGCGAAAGGTGCCCCAGATTCCCCGAGGCTGCCAGAGAGCGATCACCACCGCGAGCGTGCCGAAGATGATCAGGTACCACGCACCTTGTTGCTGAAGGGACTGTTGCAGCACAAAGAAGATGATGGCGCCAATGATGGGACCCTCGATAGTACCGAGCCCCCCGATCATCGAGACGAAGAGCATCTCGGCCGCCCACTGCAAGCTAAAGACGCTGGTGGGCTGAATGAAGGGCTGGCTGATGGCGAGCACCGCGCCGGCCGCGCCGCAACCGGCCGCGGCGACAATGAAGATGGTGCGCCGAGCGGCGCGAACGTTGACGCCGGAGCTACGCGCCGCGACTTCGTTGTCACGAATTGACGCGAGAACCAGCCCCACTCGACTGCGCAGCAGGAAATACGTTCCCGCGACGACGATCAGAGCGACTCCCCAGGCGGCCAGGTACGAGTAGTGGGCCGTCTCGGTCGGGGTCAGATTCTGCAGGCCCGGCACCAAGCGCCCGGTCCCCCCACCGAGCAGGGCGATCGTGCCGATAATCAACAACGCCGTGTCGGCGACCACCCAGGTGGCGATGGCGAAGTACCCACCGCGCAGTCGCAACAACAGGTACGTGATCGGAACCGCCAGAAGACCACAGACGATGGCGGCGAGGGGAATGGTGACGAAGGGATTCATTCCCTTCAGCGCGAAGTACAGCGTGGCGTAGGCGCCGAGCCCCACGAACGCCTGTTGGCCAATGGAGACCATGCCGGCGTACCCCGCGAGGAGATTCCACATCGTCGCCATGATGACCAGGATGTAGAAGTTCATCAACGTCGTGGCCCACTCCGCCGGCACAATCCAGGGCGCCACGCTGAGAAAGATAATCAGCACGAGTGCGCCACTCGAGGTGAACCACTCGGAGTGGTTCGAACGGCGTACGTCGAGAGTCAAGAGTTCAGTCTCCGACTTGGTCACGCTCACGAGAGCGCCGTCTTGCGTCCGAAGAGTCCTTGGGGACGAATGGCCAACACGATCAGAAACAGGACGTTCCCCGCCAAAATCTGATACTCGACGTTGAAGTGGGCGCCAAACTGCTGCGCGATCCCAAGGGCTATCCCGCCAATGAGTGTCCCCCACAACGACCCGATGCCGCCGATCACGACGGCCTCGAAGGCGAACAACAGATTGACGCCGCCTGAGGTTGGCGCGAACTGGGTCATCATGCCGTACGCGATACCCGCGAGCGCGACTGTCGCGAAGGCGATCGCCGCCGCGATGCCGAAGATATGGCGATAGTTCGCGCCGCTCATCTGGGCGGCTTCACGGTCGTCGGCGACGGCGCGAATGAGGCGCCCGGTGCTCGTGCGCGAGAGAAACATCTGCAGGATCAACAACACCAGCACGGCCGTACCGAGCACCCCGAGGGACACGTACGAGATGTAAAAGATGGACCCGGGGTGCCACGACTCGTAGCCAATCGATCCGACGTTCACGGTCTGCGCGTTCGCGGAGTAGATCTCGAGCAGCAGGTTCTCGATGACGACCGAGAGACCAAAGGTCACCAAGAGCGTGGTGAAGGGGTCGCGGTCGATGCTCTTTTGGATCAGGGTTCTCTGCACGACGTATCCGAGCAGAGCAAAGATCGGCACGACGATGAGGAACGACCAAATTTCGGGAATGTGCAGGTGCGGGGTGAGAAACACGGCCACGTACCCGGCGACCACCGCCATATCCCCGTGCGCCAGGTTGATGACCTTCAGAACCCCGAACATCAACGACAATCCGCACGCGAAGAGCGCGTAGAAGCCGCCAATGAGGGCGCCTTGAATCAGAATGTTGAGCCAGATCATGACGGGGCTTCACCTGGCGCGGTCGTGGTGAGGTCGGCCCCGAAGTAGGCGCGATCGATCTGCTGAGCGGTCAGCTCACTCGGCGTCCCCACCAGGGATGTCTTCCCCTCCAGCAGACAGTGCACGCGATCGGCAACGGAGACCGCCTGGGCCACATCTTGTTCGACGATGAGAATGCTGACGCCGCTCGCCACGATCTCGGGGATCAGCGCGTAGATCTTCTCAATGACGATGGGGGCGAGACCCAAGGAGAGTTCATCGAGGAGGAGGATCCGTGGATTCGCGACCAGCGCACGTCCGATGGCGACCGCCTGTTGCTCGCCCCCCGACAGCTGCCAGACGGACTGTTTTCGACGAGCGGGCATCCAGTCGAAGAGTTCGTAGATGCGCTTCAAGTTGAAGGGGCCCTCGTTCGCGTGGCTCGCGCCCACCAAGAGGTTCTCCTCCAGAGTCATGGAAGCGAATAGGCGGCGACCTTCGGGCACGAGCGAAATGCCACGACGGACCCGTCGGTTTGGCGTCAGCTTGCCAATGTCGTCTCCACCCAGCGCGATCGTGCCCGACGTCTGGTGGTGCAGTCCCGCGATCGTGCGCAGCAACGTCGACTTGCCCGCGCCGTTGGCGCCCACGATGGCGAGAATCTCGCCCTCGGGCAAGATGAAACTGACGTCGTCGATCGCGCACAACTGCCCGTGGTGAACATACAGAGAGTTGACTTCGAGGAGTTGGCTCACAGCGTCTCTTCCACTCGTTTACTCCCGAGATAGAGAGAACGCACGGCCTCAGACGCCAAGACCTCTTTGGGCTCTCCGTCGGCGACGATAACGCCGCTTGCGAGACACAACAGACGATCCACCGTCGACAACAGCGCCCGCACGACGTGCTCGATCCACACGACCGCAATGCCGTCCGAACGCAGAGCTCGAATGATGTCGGTGAGTTCGACGACTTCGAGGTCGGTGAGACCGCCCGCGATTTCGTCAAGCAGGACGACGCGCGGATCGGTGGCCAGAGCGCGAGCCAGCTCGAGTCTCTTGCGGCGCAGTAGCGTCATCGAGCCCGCGCTGGCGTTCGCGAAGTCCGCGAGTCCGGTGCGTTCGAGCGCCCCGTACGCGAGGAGATAGCTCTTGGGACCCCGAGTTCTCCCGCCTTGCTGGGCGGCCAGCAAGGTGTTCTCAAAAACGGTCATCTTCTCAAAGGGGCGCGGTACTTGATAGGTGCGTCCAATACCCGCCCGCGCGCGCCTGGCCGGACTGAGGTGCGTGATGTTTCGCCCGTCAAAGAGCACGGCGCCCGAGTCGGCGGAGATATCTCCTGACACGATGGCGAACAGCGACGTCTTTCCTGCGCCGTTCGGCCCGACGATGCCCAGTGCATCGCCTGCGCCTATCTCAAAACTGACCTCTTCTGCAACTACAACTTGACCGAACTTCTTAGAGACCCCTTGCAGTTGCAGCAGCGACACCGAATGGTCTCCTTAGGAATTGGTCGGCTCGAGAGAAGCGTTCACCGGAATGTGCGGGTTCAACGAGTTGTCGACAACCCACTGGGACCACGCGTACTTGCGATGTCCCACCAGCTTCGTGGATCCTGGCTTCCACTGGACGCCCACGGGCATGATCATGGCAATCCCCTTGGCGGGGCTCGCCATGTAGGGGTTCGAACTCTTTAGGTTCATATTGACGGGTCCGCACATGCCGTCGTAGTTCACAGTCTGAAGAGCTTCGGCGAGGTCGAGACGATCGTGAGGATTCTTCACCTTCTTCAACCCTTCTATAGCCACCTCGAACAGCGAATACGTGGAACCCATGGACTGGACCCACTGACCGTGACCCGCTGACTGGTAGTCCTCGGCGAACTTGTTCGCCGTGAGACCGGTCAGAGAGGACTTGTAGGGAGAATACGGCGTGAACCAAGCGTCCGTCGCGATGTTGTTCGAGAGTTTCCCGAGCGCGTACGCGTCCGTGGGAAACAGCATGACCTTCGCCACGGTCGCGAGCGTCGGCGTCCAGCCCTGCTGTGAGGCCTGCGTCCAAAACGTCTGGAAGTCGGGAGGCAGCGGACAGTTGACGAAGAGGTCGCACGAGGCGCCGTTCTTTCCTCCGGTCTTAAACGTCTGAATCATTGACGTGTAGTCAGTCGTTAAGTCCGTATAAGCGCCGCCGTCGACAAAGTTGTAGCCACCGCTGGGGTAGATGGCGCCGACGGTTGGCGCGAACGCCGCGCGAAACGCGTTGCCGTCGGAGTCGTTCGGGAACATCTCCGCGACGTCGCTATTGCAACTGGTCTGCTTTTGAATCCTCTGCCACATCGGGACAAAGCAGCCCACGAACTGAGGAATCCCGAAGAAGAACATCGAGTTGTACTTCGGTCCGGTGCCGGTCGCCGCGCCTTCGGCGGAGATGGTGGCACCCGTGAAACCGCCCCAGTACGCCTCCCACGGAACAACCGTCGACACGCACGGAATCTTGTACTGCTCACAGGTCGTCGCCACGGGAATGGTGGTTTCAGGAGCGGAGCTGGTCAGAATCAGGTCGACCCCGGAGTTGATGAGCTCTTGGGTCACCTGCACCGCGACATTGCCCAGCGACTGGGTGTCCTTTTCGGTGATCTCGATGTGGTACTTCGTCTTACCGATGGTGATGCCCTTCGAGAAGTAACTCGACTTTCGGACGAGATCAAGAACGAATGAGTCAGGCCCCGCGAAGTCGGCCAGCGAACCGGTCCGTGGCGACACGTAGCCGATCTTGATGGTTTCTGACTTGCTTGCCGCGTAGGCGCCGGACACCTCAGTGAGTCCCACCAAAGCCCCCGAGGCCGCGATGACTCCGGCCGCTTGGAGTCCGAGTCGCCGTCCAAATTCGAAGCTTCCCCAGGTCGGATCCCCTTGAGGACCTTCAGATTTCGTTTCGTTTGTCATTTATTGATCCCCCCTCAATAATTGTTGATTTGATTCTTAACACACTATTTCGTACATAACTGACAAAAATGCTGAGAACCTGAAAATCCTCCTTGACTAGATGGCGAGCGCCGCTTCTTCCATCGAGGCCAGCATTCTGCGCGCGGCCAATCCTCCTCGATCGATCTTCACGCTGACTTCGGTGATTTCGGGGTTGGACTCCGCTCGGCGCTGAAGGATGTTGAGCGCGTCGACGTCTTCTTGCACCACGGCGATCTGCATCTTCTCAAGGAAGTGATCGATCTCACTCTCCCCCACACAGAAGTCTCGTGAGATCGCCCAAAAGTCGTAGACGGTCGTCTCGGTCGAAGGAGTGAGTCCGTACAAGATCTTCATGTGAAATCCATGATCGTCTGATCCGTCGGGCAGCGGGGGCTCAGCCACGTTGGCGATGCGCGCGTGCAGCAAGTAGTAACCCGGTGGCGTGTAGTCAATGTCTTGCCAGCGATCCACCTTGCTCGAGAGACCCGTCGTTCGTGAATAGAACGGCGGGCACTCGACGTCGTTCATGTGTCGAAAAACCCGCACGGCACCGAGATCCTCGTCGACTTCAACCTCAATGGGCGTCGTGGCGACTTCCGGCGTACCGATGGAGCCGGTGTGCAGGTAGGTCTCGTGCGACAGGTCGAGCAAATTATCGACGAGAAGGTGAAATGGTGCGTCAATCTTCGCCACTCCCGACACCGCGCTCCAGTGTTCCGTGTCGACGAGCCACGGAGTCTCAGGAAGCGACGACATGTCAGGCGCACTGCGGCCCATCCATATCCACACCCAGAGACCCTGCTCAACCACCGCATAACTTCTCACGTCGGCCTTGCTTGGGATGCGATCTTGACCGGGCACCTCCACGCACGTGCCCGAACAGTCAAACGTGAATCCGTGATAGCCACAGATCAAGTGATCGCCCACGACCTTGCCGAGCGACAAGGGATATCCCCGATGCGAACATTGATCAGCGAGAGCCACCACCTGGCCGGACTCGCTGCGAAACAGCGCCACGAACTCCCCGAGGATCTGACGCGAAAGGGGTTTCGATTCCAGCTCGGCGCTGAGAGCTGCCACGTACCAATGCTCGCGTAAGTACATAATTTTCCCCCAGGCACCGACCATCACGAAGTCGGAAATTTCTGGCCCCTCGGGCGAGAGTTACCAAATATGTGATAGTAAAAACAAGGACTATTAACTAAGGAGTTAATATGACTTTTCTATCAGACGCCCCGTGGCCGAGCAACATCTTTCTTGACGGTTGGCGAAGTGGTGGTGACGGCGACGCACCCGTATTTGAGCCCGCAACGGGAACCGAAATCGCCCGAACGGGTCGCGCGAGTGTCGCCGACGTTGCCAAAGCGTCCGAGATAGCGACTGACGCGCAACGCGACTGGGCGGCTTTGCCGTTCAACCAACGCGCCGCAATTCTTCGCCGCGCCGGTCAGCTCTTCATCGACAACGAAGCGGAATTCTCGGAGTGGATCGTGCGCGAGTCCGGCGGAATCGGACCGAAGGCCGGACTCGAAGTGCACATCGCGGCAGAAGAGTGTTTCGAAGCAGCGGGTCTGGCATCGCACCCGACGGGTGAGATTCTGCGCAGCGAGCAGCCGCGCCTCAGCTTTTCTCGCCGCGTGCCCGCGGGAGTGGTCGGCGTCATTGCCCCCTTCAACTTCCCCCTCATTCTTTCGATCCGTTCGGTAGCGCCAGCGTTGGCGCTCGGTAACGCGGTCATTTTGAAGCCCGATCCACGCACGGCTCTCTCTGGTGGGGTCATCTTGGCCAGAGTCTTTGAAGAGGCCGGAGTGCCAGCGGGAGTCTTCGCGATGTTGCCGGGCGGCGCCGACGTCGGCGAAGCGCTCGTCACTGATCCCCTCGTGCGGGTGATTGCCTTCACTGGTTCGACTGCGGCCGGGAGAAAAGTGGGGTCACTCGCCGCGCAACATCTCAAGCGTGTGCACCTGGAGCTTGGCGGCAACTCCGCGCTCATCGTGATGGACGACGTGGACCTCGAAAAGGCCGTGTCCGTCGGCGCCTTCGGATCCTTCATGCATCAAGGACAGATCTGCATGACGACGGGCCGGCACATCGTCGACGCCAAGATTGCGGGTGACTACGCGTCGCTCCTGGCCGAGCACGCCAACCATCTACCGGTCGGAGATCCAATGAGCGGCCAAGTTGCCCTCGGCCCGCTCATCGACGCGACTCAGCGCGATCGCGTTCACGCCATGGTCAGCGAGTCAGTCGACGCTGGCGCGACACTCCTAGCCGGGGGGACTTTCGAGGAGCTCTTTTATCGTCCAACAGTTCTTACCGATGTGTCACCCTCAATGCGCGTCTACGCCGAGGAAGTCTTTGGTCCCGTGGCCCCGGTCGTTTCGTACTCGTCTCTTGACGAGGCCGTCTCGATGGCCTCGTCAAGTCCCTACGGACTCTCGCTCGGCATCCTCTCGCGCGACGGCCTGCGCGCGCTGGAACTGGCGAGCCGTATCCCGAGCGGAGCAATACACATCAACGACCAGACCGTGGCCGATGAGGCGACGATCCCGTTCGGCGGAACTGGGAACTCCGGCAACGGATCTCGCATGGGCGGACGCGCGAATCTTGAGGCGTACACCGAGACGCAGTGGGTTACCGCGCAGAGCGAACTACCGGTGTATCCGTTCTAAATGCTGTTGAGGTCGACGTAGTTTCTGGCCATCACCGTTGACGCATCCTTTGACGTGACGAGTTGACGAAGGCGTGCGCTTTGCACGCCGTTCTCGAAGCCATCCTGCGCCGGATGCAACATCTGGGTCATGTAGTTCGAGAACTCCTCCGCGCGCCACACTCGTTCCAAACACCGTTCGGAGTAGCTGTCGAGCAGTGACTGATCGCGGTGGCGCAGTGATGCAGTAAAGGCGTTCGCGAGTTCGCGCACATCGGCGAGAGCCAGGTTCATGCCCTTCGCGCCGGTGGGCGGGACGATGTGCGCGGCGTCACCGGCCAAGAAGAGGGAGCCGTGGCGCATGGGATCAGTGACGACGCTTCGCATCGCCGTGATGCCACGCTCGAGAATCGGACCTTCGTTGACCGTCGGTCTCTCCTCGGTCGCGAGGCGGGTGTTGAGTTCGTGCCAGATTCGCTCATCCGACCACTCTTCGAGCGTCTCAGTCGTGCCGACGCCAAGATACAACCGACTGAGGGTCGGCGAACGAAGCGAGTAGAGCGCGAAACCGTTCTCGTGGCGCGCGTAAATCAGCTCTTCGCTCGCGGGCTTTGCTTCGGCGAGAATGCCCAGCCACGAAAACGGAAAGTTTCTCTCGTAGCGACGCGTGGTCGCGGGCATGGCTCGATTCGCGACGCCAAAGCTTCCGTCACAGCCCGCAACGTAGTCACAGGTGATGCGAATCGGTCCGTCGGAACTGGCCGCGAGAACCGAGGGCGCATCGCTCTCGAGGCCGCTCAGTTCAGTTACCTCGCACTCGAAGAACAGCGGCGCGCCACTTTCGAGTCGTATCGCCACGAGATCTTTCACGACTTCTTGTTGCCCGTAGACAGTGATGGGTTTTCCATCGGCAAGTTCACTCAGCGCAATGCGATGGGATCGCCGTTCAAAACGAATCTCCACTCCGTGGTGCACGAGCCCGACAGATCTCATGCGCTCCCCCGCGCCGGCCTCCTCCAACAGATTGGCTATGCCGTATTCGATGACTCCCGCGCGCACTCGCTTCTCCACGTAGTCGCGACTACGACGCTCCAACACAATGCAGTCAATGCCCTCGCGCCCAAGAAGTTGACCAAGCAGCATGCCTGCGGGCCCGGCGCCGACGATGGCCACTTGCGTGCGCAGTTCTTTCACGGATCTCCTCTGACCTACGCGCCAGTTCAACGAAAGATTCCAGCCCTGCGTTGAAGTTGTAGTGTACTGTTCAGTTAATTACGACCTAGTGTAGTTACGGCGGGAGTCGTGACTTCCACCGTAGGTCATAGATACGGGGAGATTGCATGGCTGTAGTGGTCACTTCGACGGCACGAACCGACATGCAACTCGTCGACGCGTTGGCCGAATTCGGCGTCGCCACCATTCATGAAGCTCAAGGGCGCACCGGCCTCTTGGCGTCGCGCCTTCGCCCGATCTTTCGACCCGTTCGTGTGGCGGGCAACGCTCTCACCTGCGAGGTTGCGCCTGGCGACAACTGGTCACTGCACGTCGCAGTCGAACAGGCAAAGCCCGGCGATTTACTGGTCGTCACGCCTACGAGCCCCTGCGACGACGGATACTTCGGCGAGCTTCTGGCGACCAGTCTGGTGGCCCACGGCGTTCGCGGCCTCGTCATCGATGCCGGAGTGCGCGACATCGCCGAGTTGACGACCATGGAATTTCCGGTGTGGTCAAAGACAGTCAGCGCACAAGGCACCGTGAAGGAAACGCCGGGCAATGTTCAGACGCCCATCGTCATCGCCGGAGCGTACGTGCGTCCGGGCGACGTGATCATCGCTGACGACGACGGAGTCGTCGTGGTGCCGCGCGAACGAGCCTTCGAAGTACTTGCGGCGAGTCGCGCCCGCGAAGAGAACGAGACAGAGAAGCGCTCGCGACTGGCCTCGGGAGAACTCGGGCTCGACATGTACGACATGCGCGCGAAGCTCGCCCAGCGAGGCCTTCACTACGTGGACGAGGCACCGTGAGCGCGCAGACCGCACTCAAGTGTTCGATCATCCGAGGTGGGACCTCTAAGGGCCTCTACTTTCACGAGCGCGACCTGCCCGCCGACGTCGCAACCCGCGACGCGGTGTTGCTCGCCGCCATGGGCTCACCCGACGTACGAGAGATCGACGGCATGGGTGGCGGACATCCATTGACTTCGAAGGTCGCTGTAGTACGCGCGTCGACGCGGCCCGACGCAGACGTTGACTATCTCTTTCTGCAAGTGTGGCCCGATCGCGCCGAAGTTTCCGACAATCAGAACTGCGGCAACCTTCTAGCTGGAGTAGGTCCCTTCGCCATCGAAGAAGGCCTCGTTGCGGCCAAGGGTCCAACGACGGAGGTTCGCATCTGGATGGAGAACACCGAGTCGCTCTGCGTGGCGCGCATCGAGACGCCCGGTGGTCAGGTTCGCTACGACGGTGACGCCCACATTGACGGGGTCCCTGGTGTGGCGGCGCCGATACCGGTCGAGTTTCTGGACATCGCCGGCTCAAGTTGTGGTGCACTCTTGCCGACGGGCAATGTTGTCGACGTCATCGAGGGAGTACGGGTGACGTGCATCGACAACGGCATGCCGGTCGTCGTACTGAATGCTTCCGATGTCGGCCTCTCGGGGTACGAAGAGCCTGTGGACATTGAGGCCAATCGCGCCGTCGCCGAGAAAGTGGAGCAGATTCGCCTCGCCGCCGGACCGCTCATGAACCTGGGCGATGTGACGAAGAAGACCGTGCCCAAGATGACGTTGCTCGCACCCGCGAAGGACGGAGGGGTCGTCTCGACTCGTACGTTCATTCCCCACCGCGTCCACGAGGCGATTGGGGTCTTCGGCGCGGTATCGGTCGCAACGGCCTGTCTCATCGACGGTTCGGTGGCGCACGAACTCGTCGCACGGCCCGAAACATCAAAAACGGTGTCGCTCGACATTGAACACCCCACCGGATACTTCACTGTCGATCTGACCGTCAGCGGCACGGGCCCAGCAACCCGAGTGGAGTTCGCCGCCCTCCTTCGTACCGCACGGCTGCTCATGCGTGGAGACGTGTTCGTGCCCTCGTCAGTCTGGTCTGGCTCATGATCATCGACTGTCACGGCCATTACACGACCGCTCCCGGGGCACACAACACGTGGCGCAAGGATCAGGTGGCCGCATTTGAACGCGGCATGAACGCACCCGCGTATCCCGACATCTCCGACGGTGAACTCGTCGAATCGATTCAACTCAATCAACTTCGCCTGTTGAGGGAACGCGGCGTTGACATGACCATCTTCTCGCCTCGGGCCTCGGCCATGGAGCACCATGTAGGCGACGAGCAAGTGAGTGCCGCCTGGACGAGAGCCTGCAATGACCTCATCGCTCGCGTCGTCGGACTGTTTCCCGACACCTTCATCGGCGTGTGCCAACTCCCCCAGTCACCGGGCGTCGGGATCAAAGGCTCTCTGGAGGAGCTGGAGCGTTGCGTCAATGAGCTCGGCTTCGTGGGCCTCAATCTCAACCCCGATCCCACCGGCGGCATGTGGACGGGCCCCCCGCTGACCGACCAGTACTGGTATCCGATGTACGAAAAGATGGTCGAACTCGACGTCCCCGCCATGATCCACGTGTCGGGAAGTTGCAATGTCAACTTCCACGCCACCGGCGCGTATTACATCAACGCCGACACGACGGCTTTCATGCAACTGATTCAGGGCGATCTCTTCGCCGACTTTCCCGAGTTACGCCTCATCATCCCGCATGGCGGCGGCGCGGTTCCCTACCACTGGGGCCGCTACCGCGGCCTCGCCGACATGTTGGAGAAACCGCCTCTCTCTCAACACGTGATGCAAAACGTCTTCTTCGACACTTGCGTCTATCACCAGCCCGGCATCGATCTGCTCTTTGACGTCATCGAACTCGACAACATCCTCTTTGGATCCGAGATGATCGGTGCCGTACGAGGTATCGACAATGAAACGGGCAACTACTTCGATGACACGCGCCGCTACGTCGACGCGGCCGCCCTGACGCCCACCGATCGTGAGCAGGTCTACTCCGGCAACGCCCGTCGGGTATACCCACGCCTCGACGCAGCGCTCACCGCGAAAGGGCAGTGATGTCGGGTACTTTCACCATGGATCCTGACTGGCTCGTCTTCGATCCCGATCCCACGAAGCCCACGTTCGTCCTGCCGACCGGCACGGTCGACGCCCACTGTCACGTCTTTGGACCGGGAGCACTCTTTCCCTATGCTCCCGAGCGCAAATACACTCCGTGTGACGCCAGCAAAGACCAACTAACGGCTCTGCGCGATTTTCTCGGCGTCGAGAGGAACGTGATTGTTCAAGCGACGTGTCACGGATCGGACAACTCGGCCATGTTGGATGCGGTGGCGTCGTCGAAAGGTCGCGCCCGAGGCGTCGCGACCGTGCGGCCCGACGTCAGTGAGGCTGAACTCGCCGAAATGCACAACATCGGTGTCCGCGGTGTTCGTTTCAACTATGTGCGTCGACTCGTTGATCCAGAGCCCGATCGCTACTACCACCAGATCATCGAGAAAATCGCTCCGCTCGGCTGGCATGTCGTCGTCTACTTTGAAGCCAGCGATCTCGAAGAGCGCTGGGACTTCTTCACCTCAATTGAGACCCGTGTCATAGTGGATCACATGGGTCGCCCCGACGTCTCGAAGCCCGTTGACGGACCCGACTTCCAACGTTTCGTGCGACTGTTGCGAGAGAACGAGAACGTCTGGTCCAAGGTCACCTGCCCCGAGCGGCTCTCACTAACTGGCCCACCGTACGACGACGTCGTGCCCTTCGCGAGCTACGTGGTGAGCGAGTTTCCGGACCGAGTGCTCTGGGGCACCGACTGGCCGCATCCGAACTTGAGCGACCATATGCCTGATGACGGTGCGCTCGTCGATTTCGTACCCCGCATTGCGCCGACTGTTTCACTGCAGCAGGCTCTTCTCGTTGACAACCCCACGCGTCTCTACTGGGAGGACAGCCATGGTTGATAATTCCGAATTCGACGACATCCCGGGAACGACCGTCTTCACGGCCGAACGCTCCCACGAAGGATTCCATCTCAACCAGTTCTGCATGAGTTTGATGAAGCCCGAGAATCGTCAGCGATTCAAAGAACACGAGCGCGCGTATCTCGACGAGTGGCCCATGACCGAAGAGCAGAAGCAGGCCGTCATTGACCGCGACTACAACGCAATGATCACCCACGGAGGCAACATCTACTTTCTCGCGAAAATATTCTCGAGCGACGGCATTAGTTTTCAGGTCGCCGCTGCCTCCATGACCGATATGAGCAACGAAGAGTACGCCGCAATGATGCTGCACGGAGGTCGTTCGCCAGACGGCGTCCGCTCGATCAAGGATCATCGCTAAATGGCAAGAATCACGGCAGGAGTCACTACGAGCCACGTGCCCGCGATTGGCGCAGCCATCGATCTCGACAAGACCGAATCGGACTACTGGGCGCCACTCTTCACGGGCTACAAGTGGTCCAAGGAGTGGATCCAAGAGGAAGCCCCCGACGTCATCGTCCTCGTTTACAACGACCACGCCTCCGCATTCTCGCTCGAGGTCATACCCACTTTCGCCATCGGATGCGCCGACGAGTTCCCCATCGCCGATGAGGGCTTTGGACCGCGACCCGTCCCCGTTGTGCAAGGTCACCCCGAATTGGCGTGTCACCTCGCCCAGTCCCTCATTCTCGACGAGTTCGACATGACGGTCATCAACCAGATGAGCGTTGACCATGGTCTTACAGTTCCCCTCTCCCTACTCTTCGGGCAGCCGACGGCCTGGCCCGTAAGGGTGGTTCCGATCATGGTGAACGTCATTCAGTATCCGCCGCCGACTGGTGAGCGCTGCTTCAAACTCGGCCAGGCGATACGGCGCGCCGTCGAATCGTTCGATCAGAATCTGAACGTTCAGGTCTGGGGCACCGGAGGAATGAGCCACCAGCTGCAAGGTCCCCGGGCCGGCCTCATCAACCAGCCTTTCGACAATGCGTTCCTTGAGAACATGAGTGCGGATGTCAATGCCCTACGGAAGATCCCACACATTGAGTACCTTCGCGAGACCGGCTCTGAAGGCATTGAACTCGTCATGTGGCTCATCATGCGCGGTGCTCTGGGCGACGAGGTTGAAGAGCTCTATCGCTTTTATCACGTTCCCGCTTCGAATACGGCCGTCGGTCACCTCGTCCTGCGGCCCCATGACGTGCGCAACGTCCCGTGAGAATCGCTGTCGCCGGCGCCGGCGCCTTCGGGATCAAGCACCTCGACGCACTATCGCGTATTGATGACGTGACGATCGCGGCAGTGGTCAGTCGCACACTCGAACAGGCCGAGCAGGTCGCGAACAAATACGGCGCGCCGATGGCCAGCACGGAACTCGCCGACGTTCTCGAGTCGCCCGACGTCGACGCCGTCATCTTGAGCACGCCCACTCAGCTTCACGCCGCGCAGACCCTCGAGACGCTGGCGGCCGGAAAGCACGTCCAGGTCGAGATCCCCGTCGCCGATACTCTGGCCGACGCTCTGCGCGTGCGCGACGCCGCCGAAGGTTCGGGGCTCGTCTGCATGGTGGGTCACACTCGTCGGTTCAATCCTTCACACCAGTGGATCCACCAGCGGATCCAGCGTGGCGAACTCTCAATTCAACAGATGGACGTCCAGACGTACTTTTTTCGCCGAACGAACACGAACGCGCTGGGCAATCCGCGCAGTTGGGTTGACAACTTGCTCTGGCATCACGCGGCGCACACGGTCGACCTCTTCGCGTACCAGTGCGGAGAGCCAATCGTTGTCGCAAACGTGCTCGCCGGTCCGACGAATCCGTCGCTGGGCATTCCTATGGACATGTCCGTCCAGCTCAAAACAGCGTCAGGTCAGTTGTGCACTCTCTCGCTCAGTTTCAATAACGAGGGGCCACTGGGGACATTCTTCCGCTACATCTGCGACAACGGAACGTACGTGGCTCGCTACGACGATCTCGTGACCGGCAATGAGGAACCCATCGACGTTTCGAAGGTCGCTGTCTCGAACGACGGAATCGAGCTTCAGGATCGAGAGTTCGTTCGCGCCATTCGCGACGGTGACGAGCCGAACTCCTCCATTAACTCCGTCATTGGATGCTACGAAGTCCTCGGCGCCTTACAAAAATCTCTCGACCGGAGTTGAACGGGCGTACTACGGGGCGCTGGTGAGATATTCAACAACGACGTCGCCAATCATCTGGCGATAGGCCTCGCGACGGCCCGGCTCGACGAGATCTCGTCCGAAGTTCGCCGCGAACGTGTAGTGATTATTGATTCGAAAGAAACAGAACGAGCTGATCATCATGTGCAGATCGAACTCATCGATCTCTCGAAGAAATAGCCCTTCGGCTCGACCTCGAGCCAGTACTTGACGTAGCCACTTGATCACCGGACGATCGAGGCCTGGAAATCCGTTGGCCGCGTCAATGAACTGAGCGCGCTGCATATTCTCATGGCTGACCAGACGGCTGAAGTTGGGGTTAGCTTCGTGGCGATCAAAGGTGAGTTCGGCGAGCCGACGCACTGCGCTGACGGGATCAAGATTGTCCACGTCGATGCTTTCTTCGGTAATGCGGATCTTGTCGTACGCGAGCTCCAGCACGGCGATATAGAGGCGCTCTTTTGAACCGAAGTAGTAGTAGATCATCCGCTTTGTGGTGCGGGTTTGGTTCGCAATCTCGTCAACCCGAGCACCCGCAAAGCCGCGGTCAGCGAACTCTTGGGTGGCTACGGCCAAGATCTCCTGCTTCGTGCGATCGGGGTCTCGCCGGCGGCGCTCGTGTCCCTCCGAGGGCTCCGGAGAGTCGGAACTATCGATCTTGAGGGCCCTATCGGTCATCTCCGAACACTTCCCGGAAC
>JBAQZL010000004.1:0-1743 GCA_049790955.1 Acidimicrobiales bacterium | reverse complement strand
TGCGTATGCGTTGCCGTAGATCTTTTGATAGGAAGCGATCTGAAACGGCACGATCGACTGCACGCCATTGATTGGATTTTTTGCTCCCGCGACCAGGGCCCCGGAAATGTTGTAGGGGCCAGCCAGGTGAGCTGCCGCGACCACGTTAAATTCTCCCGTCGCCGCCTGTTCAATCTCGCGCTGTGTTGCCATGGAAGCCTGTCCGCCCTGTGAATATCCCGATAGCATCACCTCGTTGTTTAACTTCAAGCCAAGCTGCGGAGCGGCTTCTCGCGCGGCGCGGATGGAGTCGATGATCGAGCTGGCTTCTGTGGGTACATGCGTGTAGGGGTGATACGGATGGTTGGACTCAGCGTAGCCAAGGAAATCCGTGGCCACCACCGCATATCCCTGTGCGGCGAAAAACGTCATCAACATCTGTGTCGAGGGATTCGTCAGGTCGGCGTTGGCCTGCAACTTTTCCATCACCGTGGCTCGCCCAAACGCAATCAGCGGAAATGGTCCCGGACAATTTGGTCCACTAGGAACGAGAACGGCCGCGGATGCATTGGTTAGCTCTCCGGGCTGAACCCCTTGGGTCGAATACACAATCTGGGAGACGGTTACATTGCATTGCGCGGCTCCCGGTAACCCGGTCAGACCATTCTGCTGTGTCAAATTATCCAAATCGGTCGTCGTCTCAGAACCGATCACTGTGGGAGCGCGCAGCAGCTTGCCGTCCGGATTCGGGTCGACTCCCGAACAAGCTGTGAGCACTACGATGAATATGGGTACAATTGCAAATCGGCAGAACTTCATTGCCCACCTCGATTGCGAGTGTGCGAGAATTCAGACCAGAAACTTTCAGCGGTTCCCCTGAGCATCCCGACACTCTCTTGATCGGCGCTGCGCGCTGAAAGAAATAGATCGACTCAGAACTTCTCCGTGCCGAATTGTGCCGATAGTCATGTCGCGAATTGCAATGCACGTGTGTGGCTTGATGACAGCGTCACCAAGCCCCAATAGACAACTCTGCGTCGACGTTTTAGCGATAAACCGGGCTTCTTCTCTTCGCCGACGGTGCGCTTGTGCCGGGTGCGACGCAAGTAAAACTAGCCGCGTCCTCGATATTTCCACCGGCACCTCCGGTATATGCGGCATATTGCGGATACGGACACAACGGTCGACTCCGGTTCAACGGCAGCACTGTAAATGCAGAAACATCCGCAGCGGGCAATCCGGTATTGGAGTTTCTGGCAATCATGGACGCGGGCGCAGTGCCCTGCTCGACCCAATCGACGATCGCGGTCAGTGGATCAAAGCTATCGAGCGCATGCAGGCCGCCCGAGCAATGGTTCATCCCCGGCACCAGAAACAGCCGTGCGAAGCTGGGCGTGCTGCTCCCGTAAGCGGTGGTCAGGTTATTGTAGTACTGAATGGTGTCGTACATCGAGAAAACTGGATCGCTCTCGCCATGAAAGTAGATGATCTTTCCGTTGTGGCTCAGCAGCTTGCTCAGGTTGGTGGAAGTGGCTTCCATGTAGCCGACAGCCGACTGCGCGAACGTTGCATCAGTCGCGTTGACACCGGAATTCAAGTCGTCCATCGAAACATTGAAAATGTTCATTGCAGGATCGGGCGGAGTTGTAAACAGATACATCGCCGAGGCGGCGCCCTGGGTTGTGTTTTGCGCAATGAACGGAACATAAATCAAATTACCGCCAGCCATGTAAGGCAGATTGGTGCCGATCGTCCACATCATCC
>JBAQZL010000003.1:0-17125 GCA_049790955.1 Acidimicrobiales bacterium | reverse complement strand
GTCCTCGACGGCGGCAGGATCAAGTCCGCGACTGCGTAGGAGAAGCAACGTGTGAAACCAGAGGTCGGCGGCCTCGCTCACGACCCGCCCGTCGTCTTCGCCGAGCGCCGCCACGACTAACTCCACGGCTTCCTCTCCGACTTTGCGAGCGTTGAGCGCAGTGCCGCCCGAGAGTTGCGCGTAGACGTACGAACCCTCGGCCTGCTCCGACTCACGACGCAGTATCTTTCGCCACAGCCACGGGGTGAAGCACGACGTGGATCCGTCGTGACACGCCGGACCGTCCGCGTGCACGCTGACGAGGACCGCGTCTTCGTCGCAGTCGAGTTCCAGATTGGTCACGTGAAAGAAGTTGCCCGACGTCTCGCCCTTCTTCCAGAGGCGCTGGCGAGAGCGAGAGAGAAAGTGCACCAGCCCGCTTGATCGAGTGAGCGCGAGGGCCTCCTCATCCATCCACCCCAACATCAATACCCGGCCCGTCGACTCGTCTTGCACGATGGCGGCGCGGAGTTCCTCACTCATAGATCTCCTTCATCGGTCGAAGTTCAACCCCGAGCGCTTCAATCTCGCGCCGTAGTCCCGCAAGTCCCGAGGGGTTCTCATGAACGATCGACGCCACCAGTGCACCGTCCGTTACTCGTAGAGCGTCCGCGACGTGTTGGGCGCAACCCGCGCCACCCGACGCGATGACCGGCACGCTCACCGCCTCACGAACCGCGACGGTCAACTCGAGATCGAAGCCGCGGCGCTGTCCGTCTTGGCGAATCGACGTCAGCAGAATCTCGCCGGCACCACGCTCGCAGGCTTCCACGGCCCAAGAAATGGTCTCGATCTTCGTCGCGACGCGAGCGCCGTGGGTGTACACGACGCCGTCGCCGGCGTCGATGGCGACGACCACGGCCTGGGAGCCAAAGCGATCGGCGATGGCAGTAATGAGCGACGGGTCCGCGAGTGCCGCGGTGTTGATGGACACTCGGTCCGCACCAGATTCGATGATGCGCGACGCGTCGTCGACGGAACGTACGCCGCCGCCAACGGTGAAGGGGATCTTCACTACGTCCGCCACTCGTTCCACCACCGAGGTCATCGTGTTGCGCTCTTCGGGAGTCGCCGTAATGTCGAGAAAGACCAACTCATCCGCGCCACCCTCGCTATAAAAAGTGGCGAGTTCTACCGGATCGCCCACGTCGCGCAACTGCACGAAGCTGATGCCCTTCACGACGCGACCGTGCGCGACGTCGAGGCAGGGAATTAAGCGAGGGAGAGGCATTGATCGAGAAACTCAAGTCCGGCGGCGCCGCTCTTTTCGGGGTGAAACTGCACGCCGAGGAATGCGCCGCTACGCACGGCGACGGTCACGCCATCGACACTCGCCACTTCGCGGGTTGATCGCACGGCGTAGGAGTGTGCGAAATAAAACGCCTCGCCCCACGGATCGACGACGGACCAACCGAGGCGAGGTACCCGTCCGTCGCGCAGGAGGACGACGTCTCCCTCCAACAGACCGAGACCATCCACCCCTCCGCCTTCGTCGCTGTGTTCCATGGCCAATTGCATACCGAGACAGATGCCGAGCGTCGAGCCGCCGTCGCGGAATCGCTTGCGCAGCGCCTTCGCGGCTCCGGTCTCGTTGAGCTGCGCCATCGCGCTCCTCGCTGAACCGACTCCTGGGAGAATCACGTGCTCGGCGTCGCGAATCGTGTGCGGATCGCTCGTAATGACACTCTCGCGCCCCAAGTGCGTTAACGCGGCGCAGACCGATCGAGTATTTCCCGCCCCGTAGTCCACGACAACGACGGCGGTCATAGAGAACCCTTGGTGGAGCGTACGAGTGAGCCATCTTTCTTCAACGCTTGGGCCAGCGCGCGACCGACAGCCTTAAAGGCGCCTTCGGCGACGTGATGCGCGTTCTCCCCCGTCGCCGTGACGTGCAGGGTGATGCGCGCCGTTTGCACCAGCGACTCGAAAGCGTGAGCCACCATGCCCTCATCGGGACTGATCGAGAGATTCGCGGTGGCGCGCCCTGAGAGGTCGACGACGGCGTGCGCGATGGCTTCGTCCATGGGGACGCGCGCCTCGCCGTATCGCGTAAGACCCTTTCGATCACCCAGCGACTGATCGAGCGCTTCGCCAAAGGTGCGCATCATGTCTTCTACCGTGTGGTGATCACCGGTCTCCATATCGCCCACGCCCTCGAGGCGTAGGTCGAGGCCCGCGTGAAACGCAAGCTGTTGGAGCATGTGGTCGTAAAAGCCGGCTCCGGTATTCACGAGCACCCGGCCCTGGCCCGGCACGCGAAGACGCACGCTGAGGAGAGTCTCTGCCGTATTGCGCTCGTAGCGCAAGTACTGCGGGGGCATCGGCGTGTCGAGCAGCGCCGCGCGCAGCGCATCGAGCAAGAAGTCGTTATCGATCTCGTCGCGTACGCTCACCCGCAGTCCCCCTGGATACGCTCGCGTCACCGCGCCGTGGGGCAACAACTGATCGACGAGCTTTTCGGGCTCGTCCATGGGGATGAAGAGAAAGTTCGTGTAGGAGCGAAGAGGCTTCAGTCCCAGTGTCTCGAGCTCACCGGCGAGTCGATCGCGTTCGAGAAGCGCGCTCGAAATGTCGAGTGGCGACGAAATCGCGGTGAGAGCCAGCGCTGCCGACAGCGAGGACACCGACAGGGGCGCCTGGCGCGAGGTAATGGCGGCAATCAACTCAGAGTTGGCGAGGGCGTAACCCACTCGCGCGCCCGCGAGTCCGAAGGCCTTCGAGAACGTGCGCAGAATAATGACGCCATTGTCGAGTTGATCGAGTGCGTCGACTCCGGAGTACTGCGCGTACGCCTCGTCGATGACGATCTGTCCGGGAACGTCAGGAATATCGCACATCTCGCCGGTCGGATTGTTCGGTCGACAGACGTAGACGAGATCGGCTTTTGCGGGGTCCTCCACAACCGTTGCTCCCGCCATGATCGCGGCGTAGCGGTACATCGAATAGGAGAACGTCGGCACCGTGGCGATGTTTCCTCCCTCGGCGAACATGTGTGCGAGAAGCACAATGAACTCGTCGCTGCCCGCACCGAGCGCTACGTTCTCAACGTCGAGTCCGTGGTATTCCGCGATGGCTTCGCGAAGAGGCAGGTAGCGGCCGCGGTCGTACTCATTGACGTCGGCCAGAGCGCGCGCCAACGCCGCCGGCCGAGCGCTCGGTGGAGGAGCTGAGGCGACGTTGCCGTCGAAACGCACGATAGAGCGTGGGTCTAGTCCGACTCGTCGGGCTAGGACTTCGTTGGACGGCGGCCACTCGTACGCCTCGAGAGGGACAGGCTTCATCGGCGCGCCGTTGCTTTGTGAGCGCTCATGCCTTCGAGTTCGGCCAGGGCTTCGATGGTCGGAGCCAGTCGCTCGAGACCTTCTTTGGTGACGCGCTGGACGGTGACGGTCTTCATGAACGCTTCGAGTCCGAGGCCCCCGGTCGACTTCGCCCACCCGCCCGTGGGCAAGACGTGATTTCCGCCGGTCGCGTAGTCGCCCGCGGGAACTGGTGAATAGGGACCGACGAAGACGGCGCCCGCGTTTCGAATCCGACCGGCGAGTGATTCCGCGCGTTCACCCAGTAGCGACACGTGCTCAGCGGCGTATCCTTCCACCTCGGCGAGCGCGGCCTCAAGGTCGTCGCCCACGCGTACGACGAATCCGCGCGAATCCGGACCGTGTTCCATTTGCGCGGCGATCTCTTGAGCAATGATCGCCTCGTCGAAGCCGTCATCGGCCACCACCACGATCTCGCTGGGACCGGCTGGAAGATCGATGGCCACGTCGCGACTCACGATGAGTTTTGCGGTGTTGACGGCAGCGTTGCCCGGACCAAAGATCTTGTCGACCGGCGCAATCGACTCGGTGCCGTAGGCCATGGCGGCAATTGCCTGCGCCCCGCCGATCGCCCAGACCTCGTCAATGCCCAGTAACGCGGCCGTCGCGGCAACGGCCTGCGAACCCTGGGGTGGCGTGCATACGACAATCCGTTCGACCCCCGCGACCTGCGCGGGCACCGCGCTCATGATGAGCGACGACACGAGCCCGCGCGGCACGTAGATGCCCACCGAACGAAGCGGTGTCCAGCGGCGCTCGAGGGTGACCCCCGGCGACACTTCCATCATGAGATCAGCAGGGCGTTGCGCGGCGTGCCACGTTCGCACCGCCTCCGCAGCCGCCAGCACCGCGGCCGTGGGAATGTCGCCGTAGGCGACCGCTCGCTCGGGCGTCTCCGACGTCGTGGCGTCGAACAGCTTCGACCATTCCACGAGGGCCACGTCGCCGCGCTCACGCACGTCAGCCACAATCTCTTCAATCGTGAACGTGCGATCGGTCTTCACGGGCGTGCTCACGGGACCATCCTCTCGATCGGCAAGGTGAGTATCGAACTCGCTCCGGCCGCCTCGAGCTTGGGGAGCAACGCCCAAATGTCGGCGGCGGGCACCAGGGCGTGCACGGCGACCACTCCGGGAGTCGCCAGATCCATCACGGTCGGCGAACCCGCGGTTGGCAAGACGGCGGTCACTTCGTCGAGTCGATCTCTCGACACATTGCAGAGCAGGTAGCGGTTGGCCCGGGCGTTGATGACCGAACCGAGCACGGTGGTCAGTGTGCGGCGCGCCTCGGAGTCTTTGGCGTTCACCTGACCAATCAAGACCGCTTCGGACTCGAACAGCACGCCAATGGAGCGCAGCCCGTTCGTGCGCAGTGTGCTCCCGGTCGAGACCAGGTCGATGATGGCGTCGGCGAGACCGAGACGTGGCGAGATCTCAACCGATCCGGCGACGGAGACAATCTCGGCGCTGACGCCGCGTTCGGCCAGCGCCTTCGCGGCGATGCGCGGGTGCGAGGTCGCGATGCGACGCCCGGCGAGATCTTCAATTCGTGTCGCCGCGTCCTCGTTCGACACCGCCGCCTGCAGTGAACACGTGCCAAAGCCCAAGCGCAAGAGCACGTCGACGCTGCACTCTCGTTCGTTAATGAGATCGAATCCCGTGATGCCACAGTCCACGACACCGTCCTGCACATATTCGGGGACGTCGTCGGCGCGTACGAACAGAAGGTCAATGTCGGCGTTGCGACAGTGGGCCTGGAGCATCCGCTCGCCCGGTTCTTGAGGTGAGACGCCACTAGCTTCGAGCAACGCCCACGATGGTTCGCGGAGTCGCCCCTTCGAGGGCAGGGCCATGGTCAAACGGCGAGTCATCGTCGTCCCTTCTTTAAGACGGCGGAGTAGCCCCCCTCGCCGTGGTGGAGCCACTGCGCGACGCGGGTAACAGTTGCAGTCGAGGCGCCCGTGCGCCGCGAGATTTCTTGATACGACATGCCCTGGTCGACGAGACGAGCCACTTGAAGGCGCTGGCCCATCGCGTCCAACTCAGTCGACGTACACAGGTCGCGAAGAAAGGCCGCGACCACGATCGGATCGCGCAGGCTCGCCATGGCCTCGACGAGTTCATCGAATCGCGACGCCGTCTCGGGACTGGCCTCGGCCGGGATCACTTTTCCGCTCGTCATGCTTACATGCTAATATGCTAATTCGCTACTATGCAAATCATCCCCGCTCTCGACATCCTCGGTGAGGACGCCGTACGTCTCGAACAGGGTGATTACGACCGAGTTCTCTTCCGTCAACCTCTCGAGGAGTTCATGGGTCGCCTGGTCGCTACGAATCCCGCTCTCATCCACGTCGTCGACCTCCAGGGCGCTCGCGACGGGGCCCTACGACCCGAGGTCATCGAACGATGCCGCAACGCCGCCGCGGGGATTCCTCTACAGGTATCAGGCGGTATTCGTTCCATCGACGCCGCCCGAGAATCCCTGGACGTCGGAGCCGCCCGCGTTATTGTGGGAACCGCACTGTGGAGCGATGACACGGCATTGTCGGCGTTCGTCGACGCTCTGGGTGATCAACTCGTCGCCGCTCTCGACGTGCGCGACGGACAACTCGCGGTGCGTGGATGGTTGTCGTCGACCCAACTCAGCTTCACCGACGCTCTGACGCGCTGCGCAGAGGCGGGCGTCACCCGCGTTCACGTGACAGCGATTGAACGAGACGGCACCATGCGCGGACCAGATCTCGCTCTCTACGAAGAAGCGTGCCGCAGCGACGTACTTGTGGTCGCTGCCGGTGGTGTGCGAAACGACAGCGATGTCGACAATCTCGCGCACGTCGGATGTGAAGCGGCGGTCATGGGAATGGGCTATTTGGCCCGACTCGGTCTGTAATCCATCGCGACAGAGCGAGAACGTCGAAGGTAACGACCAAGTTGGGACCTTGGTCCCTAGGCCTGGGTACTTTCGCCCCTAGGGTCGGCGCTCTTGCGCGCGCCACACTGGCTTCGAGGTCTTGAAATGCGAGACCGGAAAGCAGGTTGGTCATGCAAAATGTCACAAACGTCATTGGCGATCCGGCCGCATTGCGCACTCCCCGTCCCCTTATCTGGCTGCAGCGCTCGAAGTACGCAGCTCTTGTCTGGACGGCCATGCGCGTGTGGTTGGGCGTCATGTGGCTCCAAGCAGGAGTCGCGAAGTTGTGGGGTGCGGAAAACCCCGCGTTCATGCACAACGGTGGCGCAGGCGTCGCCGGATTCGCTTCGCACGGAGTCGCCGCGTACAGCTGGTGGGGTAGTTTCCTGCACAGCTTCGTCGTGCCGAACGCCGGCTGGATCGGCATCCTCGTCGCGCTTACAGAGTTCAGCGTCGGTATCTGTCTCGCCCTCGGACTGTTTACTCCGTTCGCGGCCGTCGCCAGCCTGGGCCTGCTCTTCACGTACGTGATGTCAGGAACGGCGAGTGTCTGCGCCTTCTACGCGCTCTTCGCCATCGTGATCATCGCCATGTGGCGCACATCAAGTTGGATCGGTGTTGACGGGCTGATCGCGGGCTTTCGCCAGCGTCGCCGCAACGCAACACCCACTACCTCGAGCGTCACGCTCGGTGTCGTGGGACGCAAGATCAGCGACCGCAAGGTCGTTACCCAATCGGCGGCAGCAAGCAGCGTCACTACCCCTGACGTAGTCTCCGTCTAAAGGCTGGCCTGGGGAGGCCACAAAGAACAACGGCGGTCCCTTGTGGACCGCCGTTGTCACGTCTCCTCGCGTCATAGAGTCGAAGCGTGAAAGCCCAGGAGGTTGAGCGCCGACTTCGAAAGGTCTGCCTCTCCCTACCTGAGGTGAGCGAACGACCGAGTCATGGCTCGCCCGCGTTCTTCGCCTCTCGCCAGTTCGCCATCCTCTGGATGGACGGTCATCACGACCACGACTTCGCTCATCTATGGTGCGCCGCGCCCGAGGGCGCGCAGCAACATTTCATCGCGAACAACCCTGATCGATTGTTCTCTCCTCCGTACGTCGGAACGCGCGGATGGCTCGGAGTACGACTCGACGGCGAGTTTGACCTGGACGAGCTTGAGATGCTGCTCGAAGACGCGTACCGATGCGTCGCGACAAAGCGACAACTGTCACTACTGGACGCCTCTCGCGACTGAACTCTACGTCGTCTCATCGACGGCGGCGACACACACCGCACACCGACCGAGGACCGCGAAGTGGCGCGGATCAATCACGAATCCGTATTCGCGCTGGGCCGCCGCGGTCAAGTCACGAAAGAATCCCTCGGGTGCCTCCATCTCTCCCCCGCATGTCTCGCAGACCAAGTGGCCGTGCGTCTCAGTGGCGAGGTGATACGTGGCGGGACCGTGGCCGAGGTGCGCGTGCACAATGACGCCCAAGCGCTCGAGCTCATCGAGGTTGCGATAGATCGTCGAGAGATGGACGTCGGGCGCGACGCTCTGGACTTCGGCGGCGAGCTCCTCGGCAGTGCGGTGCGGCCCCTTTTCGAAGAGACAGCGCAACAGAATTCGCCGTGAGGTGGTGACGCGCCCGCCGCTTTGGCGGAGGCGATCTAGTACTTCTTCAACTGGGTCGATGTCGGGTGTGGCCGCAGGGCCGCTATCGCTCACGGGTGACCGCATAGTGACAGATTAACGACTAAATAAGTCAAGATCGTTCTTGCGTCCAGTTCTTATTTATGCCATGATTTCGCGAAGGAACGGGGGCAGACCGTGACGCCACGACATCAACGAGGTACTCACCACTTTGGGCGGAGTCGAAGATAGATGACGACTCTTCAGACCCCCCCAACCCGGCGTGCTCAACTGCGCGCCGCTCTGAGCCCCGAAGAGTGGCGTCGCGCGAAGTGGATGTTCGCCTCCATTGCGGCACTGCACATCATCGGCTTTGGCATCTTCATCATCTTCGTCGTGCCCGGGCACTACAAGGGGCTCGGTATCGGCATTTGCATTCTCGCCTACACGTTGGGTTCGCGCCACGCGTTCGACGCGGACCACATCGCGGCCATCGACAACACCACGCGCAAGCTGATGAACGACCGACAAGGCGTTGAAGGCGCCCATAAACCTCTCAGCGTCGGATACTTCTTCTCGCTGGGCCACTCGACGATCGTGGTGGCGATCGGCGTTGGTTTCGTGTTGGCCGAGAAGGCCGTGTACGGGGCGGTCTCCAACAAAAACTCCGGGCTCGAACATTTTGGCGGACTCTTCGGGACCATCGTCTCGGCGTCATTTTTGTACCTCATCGCCCTCCTAAACATCGTCATCTTGGTTGGCATCATGCGGGTCTTTCGCTCGATGCGCAAAGGCTCTTTCGACGAAGGCGAACTCGAACGCCAGCTGAACAACCGCGGGCTGATGTTCCGGTTCTTTGGCCGTTGGATGCGCACCATCGACAAGGAGTGGAAGATGTACCCCGTGGGGGTCGTGTTCGGACTCGGCTTTGACACGGCGACTGAGGTGCTGCTGCTCGCGACGACGGCATTCTTCGCCTCAAAGGGCTTGCCGTGGTACTCGATCATGTGCCTGCCGATTCTCTTTACGGCCGGCATGTCACTTCTCGATACGATCGACGGCTGCTTCATGAACCTCGCCTATGGATGGGCCTTCTTCAACCCGGTACGCCGCATCTATTACAACCTGGCCATTACCGGACTTTCTATCGCCATCTGCTTCGTCATTGGCACCATCGAAGTACTCGGCCTTCTACCGACTGAGCTTCACCTGAAGGGATCATTCTGGCGCCTGATGGCCAACTTCAACCTCAACGCCGCTGGCTACATCATCGTGGCCATGTTTGTTGTGACGTTCCTCGGAGCTATGGCGTTCTGGCGCTACGGCCACGTGGAAGAGAAGTGGTCATCACAACTCAAGCCCACGGGCGAATTCGCCGATTAGCGATTAGACGGTCTCCTCGTCACCACTGAGAGGAAACTCCAAAACTGCCGTCAATCCCCCGCCGGGCGTGTCTTCGATGCGGATCTCTCCCCGCAGAAGATCCATGAAACCCGCCGCGACGGATACTCCGAGCGAGGCACCGCTCATGCCGCTCACGCGTTGCATCGGCTCGAAGAGAGCGGAACGTTGCGCGCGGCTGACGCCGGGACCACGATCGATCACGAGGATCTCCATAGCGTCACCGGTGCTTCCGGCCGAGACGCGAACCGGCGAACCGGGGGGTGAAAACCGACAGGCGTTCGCAATGAAGATGGCTAACGCGCGTTGAGCCAGTACAGGATCCGTGTCGAGACGCGGCAGAGTGCTCGCCACGTCGATGTCGAGCGTGTGGCCCGCGGTGTCGACGGAAGAGAGCGCGTGCGTGACGATGGATCCGACAGTGACTGACGATCGGCGAACAACGACGCTGTGCGTCTCGAGACGCCCAAGGTCAACGAGATTGTTCACCACACGCGTCAAACGCTGAACTTCGGTTTCGATAGCGAGCAGCCGTTCGCGTTGCACCTTGACAGGCGCCGTGACTCCCCCATCCAGCAGCGACGTCACCTTGAATTGAATGGCCTCGAGTGATCCACTTAGATCCGTCGACACCGCGCGCATCAAACCCGATCGGGTCACTTCGGCGTCGGCGATAGCGCGAAGATGCTCGGCGTCTTGAGTGTTGGACACCATCCGCAGACCATTCGCAACGCGACCCGCGAACGCGCTCACCAACTGGCGGTCCTCGCCGTCGAGCGTGGCTCCTTCGAGGGCCAGGGAGTAGTTGTCGTCAATGGGAAACTGCGTCGCGGTTGTCGGGTCCGCCAGAGCGTCGCCGCTCACGACATCCGTCTGCCAGGTCGTACCGCGCTTGACCAAAATTGCCACGCTCGAGGCATCAAAGACCGCTCGCAGAGAGTCCAGCAAGGGCATCAGGTCGTCATGGCTAGTACCGACCGTGGCGACGACTTTGGCCAAGATCTGAGCCTCGGCGCGCGCGCGATCGGCCTCGGACGAACGCCGAGCGAATCCCGTGACCACAATGCTCGCGCCCAATGCGAATATCAAGAAGGCGAGGAGCGACACCAGGTCGTCAGGCCGCGACACCGAGAAAGTGTGTAACGGCGTCACGAAGTAATAGTTCTCCAGCGCAAATGCGGCCAGAGCGGCGATCACTCCCACGACGAGTCCGGACAATGCGGTCAGCGCCAACACCAGGACGAGGTAGCAGAGGAACTCGGTCGAGAGCGACAGACTCGAACGCACATCGCTCAGGATCCATGTGACGAGAGCCAATGACGCGGCCGACGCCGCGAGACCCAATGCAGTTCTGCGCCACGAGAAACGTCGCTTTTGTCGTCGAGCGTGTGCGTGTGGGGCACGCGCCTCATTGGAGGCGATGACGTGTACGTCGAGGTCGGGCGTGTGACGAAGCACCTTCTCGACGACCCCGCCGCGCGGGCGCCGTATCGACCACGGCCGACTGGCCCCGAGAATGATCTGGGTACCGCGCTCGCTGCGGGCAAAGGCCACCAGCGCCGTCGCCCGGTCGTCGTCGACGATCTCTTGGTACTTTCCCTCGAACTCGGTGACGAGCTCTTGGGCTAATGAGGTGTCAACGCCTTCGCGATGTAGTCCATCGGCCGGCACCACGTGCACCGCAATGATCTCCGCTCCGGTGCGCGACGCGATGCGCGCAGCCCGGCGTAGGAGTACTTCATCGACAGCAGCGCCGGTCACTCCCACGATGAGCCGCTCGCGGGTCTCCCAGGTCTCGTTAATCTCGTTCTCGTCCTGGTAACGCTGCAACGCGTCCTCGACGCGGTCGGCTAACCAGAGGAGCGCCAGTTCACGTAGGGCCGAGAGGTTGCCCACGCGAAAATAGTTTGAGAGGGACGCGTCAATCTTGTCTGCGGTATAGATGTTTCCGTGCGCCATGCGTCGGCGCAGCGCCTCGGGAGTCACGTCGACGAGCTCGATCTGCTCCGCTCGGCGAACCACGGCGTCGGGAACGGTCTCTTGTTGGGCAATGCCGGTGATCTTTTCGACGACGTCGTTCACTGATTCCAAATGTTGGATATTGACGGTAGTGATGACGTCAATGCCAGCGTCCAAGAGTGCTTCCACGTCCTGCCAGCGCTTCTCGTTGACGCTGCCCGGAGCGTTGGTGTGCGCGAGCTCGTCAACCAGAACGACCTCAGGCCGACGCGCGAGCACCGCCTCGAGATCCATCTCTTCGAGCGTCGTTCCGCGATACTCGCGCACTATTCGCGGCACGATCTCAAGATCTCGCACCTGAGCGTCGGTGTTCGGTCGTGCGTGCGTTTCGACGTAGCCAATCACGACGTCGGTGCCGCGACGTCGCCGTCGCCAGCCCTCGTCGAGCATCCGGTACGTCTTTCCGACTCCCGGCGCCGAGCCGAGATAGACGCGGAACTGTCCGCGCATTAGACGCTCTGCTTGTTGTTCGCCAGACCGGCCGCCACCACGGTCGCGAGCAATGCCGCAACGGCTCGGCGCTCCTGGGTGACCGGCTCCCCCGGTGTCGGGATGATGACAAAGCGACCGAGCGTTCGCCCGCGCCACTGCGTGACGATCTCCGCCTCAGGTCCGGGTAAGCCCATCTCCTCGACGGGCCATCGCATGCCGACGTGCACGACTTCGCCACCGGCCAAGATGCGCGCCATCGGTGGATCTGACGGTCGAGCGTCGAAGCGGCAGTCGCGCAAGCTCAAGAGGTCGATCATCATGGGTTCCGCTCGTTCGACGAGGAGATCTCCCGTTGCCGTCTGAGCGACATCGGTCAGTTCGCGCACCATGGCAACGTAGCGCGACTCTTCGCTGGAAGCGCGCAAGTGATGGCGACTGCGCGCGGCGAGTTCCGAAACCGTGAGACCCACCACCAAGAGACAAATCGTCGTCTCGATATCCGGCCGGTGGCTAATGGATAACTGCTCGTACGGGCGCGTCAAGAAGTAGTCGAACCAGAGCGCCGAGAAGACGCTCCCGACACATCCGGTGAATCGATTACCTCCAACCGACACGGCCACGATAACCGCGACCAGAATGAGGGCCGCACCTGCGTTGGTAAAGGAGGTGCGAAGCGGTACAAGCGCCGCCGCCACGGCGAGGGGTGCCGTGACGGCGAGCGCGAACATCACCCACGAGCGGTGTTGTCGAAGCAACTTCATATGCAACCCCCTCTCGTTTGTGTCGGCCACGTCTACTTCAGAGCGGCGAGGCCCTCGTTCAACTGCAGTACGTCGATGTATTGCGCCCCGAGGAATCCCCACTGCGCGGGGTGGGTCTCACTCACTATGAGCGTGCGCAACTTGGATGCTGAGATGCCTGTGGCCCTCGTGACCATGGGGATCTGAACCAGCGCGTCTTGCTCGGAGATGTCCGGGTCGTAGCCCGAGCCCGACGTCGTGACGAGGTCCGGCGTGGGGCTCACGCCACGAGCGTGCCAGTACTTGACGAGTTCCTTCGTGTACTTGACGAGTTCCTTCGAGCGGGGTCCGAGGTTGGTCGCGCCGGACTCACCCGCCACGCCATTGAGGATGAGCGGGTCGTCGCCGGGGTGTTCGGCCGGGCTCAAGGTGGAGCTGGAGTAGGGACCGAGGTCGTCGGGACGTCCCTGGAAGACGCAACTGCCGAGGGGGTGACCCGGGCACTTAGTGAGATTCCACGGCTGGCCGATCAACGTCGAGCCGTTGGCCGTCAGCGATCCGTCGGCCTGGGACTTGAACAGCAGTTGGGCGACGCCGGTGCCGGCGAAGGCATAGACGAACCCGAAGAACACCAGGCAGATCACTGCCATGATGAACGAACGGCGAAGGTGTACGAGCATTTCAGTCTCTCTTTTAGTAGGCGTGCAACGCGACGAGTATGAGGTCGATGAGTTTGATGAAGATGAACGGCACGATCACTCCCCCGACCCCGTAGATCAAAACGTTGCGTCGCAAGATCACCGAGGATTTCGAGGCGCGGAACTTCACGCCTCGTAGGGCCAGCGGTATGAGGGCAATGATGACCAGCGCGTTGAAGATCACGGCTGACAGCACGGCGCTCTGAGGGCTGTGCAGGCGCATGATGTTCAACGAGTGCAGCTGCGGGTATGCGACCACGAAGAGCGCCGGGATGATGGCGAAGTACTTCGCAACGTCATTCGCAATTGAAAAAGTCGTCAGCGATCCACGCGTGATGAGAAGTTGCTTGCCAATCTCGACGATGTCGATCAACTTCGTTGGGTTGGAGTCGAGGTCCACCATGTTGCCGGCCTCTTTGGCCGCAGTGGTACCTGTATTCATGGCGACTCCGACGTCGGCTTGAGCCAGGGCCGGTGCGTCGTTCGTACCGTCACCGGTCATCGCGACGAGCTTGCCGCCCTCTTGCTCTTGCTTGATCAGCGCCATCTTCGCTTCGGGGGTAGCTTCCGCGAGGAAGTCGTCGACACCCGCTTCTTGGGCGATCGCGGCGGCCGTCAGGGGGTTGTCACCGGTGATCATGACGGTGCGAATACCCATCTGACGCATCTCGTCAAACTTCTCGCGGATGCCCTGCTTCACGACGTCCTTCAGTTCAATGACACCGATGATGTCGGGGCCGTCGGCGACAACCAGTGGCGTCGAACCGGCGCGCGAGACGCGCTCGACGATAGCGTCGAGATCGGTCGGAACAGTTCCGCCCTGCTCCATGGCCCAACGCTTCACTGAGTCTCCGGCACCCTTACGTATCTGGCGTTGCCCGATGTCGAGTCCGGACATGCGCGTCGTGGCGGTGAAGGGGATAAAGGCGTGATCACCTTCGAGTTGACGTTCGCGGATGTCGAAGAGCTCTTTCGCGAGGACGACGATCGATCGTCCTTCGGGAGTCTCGTCGGCGAGTGAGGCGAGTTGCGCCACGTCGGCCACTTCCTGCTCCGTGTGGTTGCCCACGGGGAAGAAGTTCGCCGCCATGCGGTTGCCGAGGGTGATGGTACCGGTCTTGTCGAGCAGCAACGTCTGCACGTCGCCGGCGGCCTCGACGGCGCGCCCGCTCATGGCGAGCACGTTGCGCTGAACGAGCCGGTCCATGCCCGCGATGCCGATCGCCGAGAGAAGGGCGCCAATGGTCGTCGGAATGAGACATACCAACAACGCCACGAGTACCACCACCGAGACGGAGGCGCCCGCAAAGTTCGCGAAGGGCACGAGCGTGACGACCACGGGAATGAAGATGATGGTGAGCACCGCAAGCAAGATCGTCAAGGCGATCTCGTTCGGCGTCTTTTGACGGTTGGCGCCTTCAACGAGAGTGATCATGCGGTCGATGAAGGTGTGACCGCGCTCGGCGGTGATGCGCACGACGATGCGGTCGCTGAGTACCTTGGTGCCACCGGTGACCGCCGATCGGTCGCCGCCGGATTCGCGAATCACAGGGGCCGACTCGCCAGTAATGGCCGACTCATCGACCGACGCGATGCCCTCGATGATCTCACCGTCGGAGGGAATGACGTCCCCCGCTTCGCAGACCACCAAGTCGCCCTTCGTGAGAAGCGCGGCCGCGACGAGCTCTTCTGTGCCATCGGGATTAAGACGCCGCGCCTCGGTCTCTGAGCGCATCTTGCGCAACGTGTCCGCCTGAGCCTTACCTCTACCTTCGGCCATGGCCTCGGCGAAGTTCGCAAAGATCACCGTGAGAAACAGCCAGATCGTGATCGACCAGCTAAATGTACCGGGATGTGCGCAGGCCTCGATGAATGTGATGATTGAGCCCACCAGCACCACGAACATGACGGGATTCTTCACCTGGACGCGGGGATCCAATTTGAGGACAGAGTCCTTTAGCGCTTGTCGGAGGATCGGCCCATCAAAGAGGCCCTTGGCTTGGGCGACGCCGTGAGAATCCGACGGCCCGGTCGTAGGTTGGTTGAGAACAGTGGTCATTAGAAGAACCTCAAGTGGCTAAGTTGCTCGACGATGGGGCCGAGGGATATTGCGGGGAAGAACGTCAGACCGCCGATGATCAAGATCACACCAATGGTCAGTCCAATGAACATTCCATTGTCAGTGCGGAAGGTGCCCAGAGACTCCGGAACCACATCTTTCGCTGCGAGCGATCCGCCGAGGGCGAGGGCCGGAATCATGATGCCGAATCGACCGATCAACATGTCGATGGCCCCCACGATGTTGTAGAACGGCGTGTTACCGGTGAGGCCGCCAAAGGCCGAGCCATTGTTGTTTCCCTGAGACGTCAGTCCGTAGAGGATCTCGGTGAATCCGTGCGGTCCGGCATTTTCAGGTCCCGCTCTGCCCACCACCAGCGACACAGCGATTGCGGTGAAGATGAGGACGATCATGGGCATGACGAGGGACCCAAGTCCCGCGAGTTTTATCTCTCGTGCTTGGATCTTTTTGCCGAGATACTCAGGAGTTCTCCCAATCATTAATCCCCCGAGGAACACCGCGATGATGGCGTAGATCAGAATCGTGTAAAGGCCGCTACCGGTGCCGCCCGGAGTGACCTCTCCGAGCATCATGCCGGTCAGTAGTCCAAGGCCGCCGAGAGGTGTGAACGAGTCGTATGAGGCGTCGGCTGAACCCGTCGAAGTGTTCGTCGAGGCGACGGCGAAGAGCGCAGACGTCGTGTCGCCGAAACGAGTTTCCTTACCTTCAGTATTTCCCACCGTCGAGTGGATGCCCGCGGCCGCAACAGCCGGGTTGTTCTGGTGTTCTCCGAAGGAGGTGTAGCCAACCCAGACACCAAAGATGATGACCATCACGGCCAGGAGCGCGGCACCTTGCTTGATGCTACCGACCATCTTTCCGAACGTGTAGGTCAACGCAAAGGGAATAGAGAGGAGCAGGTAGATCGACAGGAAGTCAGTAAGGCCCGTCGGATTTTCAAAGGGCGTGGCCGAGTTGGCGTTCAAGAACCCACCACCGTTGGTCCCAAGCTGCTTGATTGCCTCCATGAAACCGATCGGCCCGCGCGCGATGGTTTGGGTGACGCCGTTGAGGACGTCATGAAAGCTCGCGGTGCCTGCCAACGTCTGAACGGCGCCCTCTCCCACGAAGATGATGCCGAATACGAAGGCAATGGGCAGCAAGATGTACAGCATGCAGCGCGTGATGTCGACCCAGAAGTTGCCGATCGTCGCCGACTTGCGGCGCGAGAACCCGCGCACCATCGCAATCGCAACCGCAATGCCCACCGCCGGAGAGACGAACTGCTGAACGCTGAGAGCACCAATCTGGGAGAAGTACGACATGGTCGTTTCCCCGCCGTAGTTCTGCCAGTTCGTGTTCGTCACGAAGGACGACGCGGTGTTAAAGCTGAGAGCGGGGCCGACTTGGCCAAAGTGCTGGGGGTTGAGGGGCAGCGACCCTTGAATGCGAATGATCACGTAGGTGAACAAGATGGAAACGGCACTGAAGACGATCATCGCGCTGGCGTAGCGCTTCCAGGTCTGCTCTTGCTCCGGGGTGGTCCCGAGCATTCGATAGACCGGACGCTCGAGAAATCCGAGCCAGTGCACGCGGCCGTTAAAGACGGCCTCCATGTAGGAGCCCAAGTAGCGCCACGTAATGCCAAGGGTGATGACGAGAAGGACAATGGTGAGGAAAAAACCCATTAGAACTTCTCGGGTTTAAACATCGCGTACCCGATGTACAAGAACATGACGACGGAAATGATCAAAAGTATGATTTGCGAAAAACTCATACTTTGTCCAGGACTTTGATGAGCCCGAGCATCGAAAGCGTGAACGCAATGATGCCGAGTATTGAGTAGAAATCTGCCATGACCCCATCCTTCTGGGGAGTCTCTGAAC
>JBAQZL010000002.1:0-54579 GCA_049790955.1 Acidimicrobiales bacterium | reverse complement strand
GTTCAAAGCGGCGACCGCTTCGCGCACTAGGTCATCGTGCGTGCTTTGGTCAACTTCGCGCGCCACGATCTTGGAGACGAGGTCAAAGACGATCTCACCGATTCGACCCGCCGCATCGTCGATGGCGTGCTGGCGTGCGGAGGCAACTTCGCTGTCGGCCAATGCCACGATACGGTCGTACTCCACCTGGGCCCGGCCCGCGGCCTCGGCCTTTAGCTGATCGGAGGTCTCCTGGGCGCCGGCCACAATGGTCCGCGCTTGGTCTCGTGCTTCGGCCAGCACTTTCGCGCGCTCGTCGTCGGCCGCAGCCGCCTCGGCGCGTGCCGCGTCGGCCGCCGCCAGGGCGGTACGAATCTTCTCCTGTCGATCTTCCAGCATCTTGTTGATGACGGGCAGGAAGAACCGCTTGGCGATGTACAAGATCGCGGCAAAGACGATGAGCTCAACGAAGAACGTGCCGTTGGGGAGGAGAAAGATTGACGTGCCAATCATCTCGTGAGACCTTCTTTCATAAACAGCCTGAAGTGACGTCGGGTGACGTCGCGGAACCTATTGCTTCTTGAAGACGTAGACGAACACGACCATGAACAACAAGTTGATGAAGTACATGGCTTCGACGAGTCCGACGGTCAAGAAGAAGTACGTACGCGCCTTGTTCTCAATCTCGGGTTGACGCGCGATGGCGGCAATGGTCTGGCTACCGGCTAGGCCGTCACCAATCGCGGCGCCGATAGCTCCTCCACCGAGGGCGATACCACCACCGACGAGTGCTCCGGCGTTGCGTACCGCATCGCTGACGCTCGATGAATCTGTTGCCATTGTTAATTCCTCCTGGGTTTTCTTAGTGAGACGTCTCTAATTGAGAAGTGTTGGTGTCGACCGCATCGTCGTGACTCATGGCGAAGCCGAAGTACAGAATCGTCAAGAGCATGAAGATGAACGCTTGAATCGTGCCGAGAAGACCGGTATCGAAGAACTTCCACACGATCTCCACGGGCCACGTCACGTAGACCGGCAAGAGCGCGAGCAACACGACCACGAAGAGGCCGCCAGAGAAGATGTTGCCAAAGAGACGGAAGGTCATCGTGATGGGCTTGGTGACTTCTTCGATCAGGTTGATGGGCGTCAACGCAAAAAAGGGCTTGGTGTAGTGCTTGAAATATCCCTTGAAGCCACGCGCGCGGAACGACTCAATGTGCACCCAGATGATGACGTAGGCCACCATCGCGAGCGGCAGATTCACGTCGCCGGTCGGCGCCGGCAGAATGGCTCCCGACACGCCGGGATGCATGGACGTCGGGATGAAGTCGAGCCAGTTGCAGATAAGGATGAACATGAACAGCGTCACGCCCACCGGAACAAACTTCTTGCCCTGGGGTCCGATGGCCGACTCCGCGAGGTCACCGACCAGATCTACGGTGATCATCTCCCAGATGAGCTGCAACTTGCCGGGCACGCCGGGCGTGGCCTTCTTCACCATCCAAAAACCGAGAAAGAGAAAAATGGCCGCCGCCACGAGGGTGGATGTGACGATGTCGTAGTCGATGGTGAGATGAAAAATATGCCAGGTGGGGTGCACGCCGACAGATATGTTCTTCGCTGCATCCAGCATTACTGCACTCCTCCCTGATTCGCTACAACACGCAAGACGCTAAAAACAAAGACAATCTGATAAATAACGAGCCCCGACACAATACCTATTCCTAGGGGTGCGTTCAGCCAGAGCATGAGGAGCACGATGACGGTCAGCGCCGCCAAGCGGGCGGCGGTCCGACCACCTAGTTGACGCCGCACGACCTTCGTATTTTGTTCGCCCTTGACCTCAACCAGACCGGTCTGGCGTACGAGTTGGCGAAAGTTGGCGATGGCGAGGGCAATGCCGACGGCCACGCCCAGCGCGGCGGTCGGCGGCGCAATGAAGATGGCAATGAGGAAACCAACGGCACCCACCGCGATGGCGGACAACGTGGTTCGGCGCAGCAGGCGTGGGAGGGTATTGGTGGGCAGGTTTTCTAACACGGGCGGTCAATTTTAGAGGTATCGACGTACGAGCTTTACAACGCTCGCCACGGCAATAACCGACCCCAACACTATCCCTATTAAAAGACCCCACGGAGCGAAGTGCCCGACGCTATCTAGGTAGAGACCGAGCAGAACACCGAGTCCTTCACAAACCGCCAGGGTAATTCCCATGGCTCCAAAGGCCGCGATACCGGGCAGATCCCTAACCGGCGCTTTTCCCTGGTCGGGAGCGTTGTGCGGCTCGTGGCTAATAGGTCCGGTCACCGGACGAGGCGCTCCTGGTTTTCGTCAGCCTCTTCGCGGCGTCGTCGCAGGCGCCAGCGCAAGGGGCTGAACCACGTGAAGAGGGCAATAACGAGAACGGCAACGCCGAGTGGGATGAAGACGTTGGCCTCGGTATCGAAGAGGGGCAACAACACGAAGCCGCACAACAGCACGGTCCACGACCAGAGAATGATCACCGTGCGGCGGTGCCCGTGACCGAGACGCATGAGTCGATGGTGGACGTGGAGCTTGTCGGGCGTATGAAACCCCTGTCCGGACATCGTGCGTCGCGCGAACGCCCACACCGCGTCGGCGAGGGGCACGCCCAAGATGAACACCGGGATCAAGAGTGGCGCAAAGAAGAAAAAAGTTACTCCGCTCGCCGGCGGCGTCCGTCCGCCGATCACCATGGTCGAGGCGCTCATCAAGAGTCCGAGCATGAGCGCTCCCGCGTCGCCCATGAAGAGCTTCGCGGGATGAAAGTTGTCGCGCAGGAACCCAATGCAGATCCCGCACGTCAGGGCCGCGATCAACGGCCCCACGTTCGTCGCCGGCAAAAGACCCAGGTGCTCGAGACGCAATCCGTAGACGCACAGTGTGCCTGAGGCAATGGCCACGATGCCCGCCGCGAGTCCGTCGAGTCCGTCGATCAGATTCACGGCGTTCGACAGCGCGAAAACCCACACCGCAGTGATGATAGGTAACACCGATGGTCCGAGCACGACGAAACCGGCGAACGGTAGTTTCAGTTGGTACATCGTTGCGCCGGAGAAGTAGAGAATTGACGCAGCGAGGAACTGACCAGCCACTTTGGCGGGAGCGCTCATCTCGCGAAAATCGTCCAGGACCCCCACCACAAAGATGACACCCGCCGCCAATAGGACGCCGAGCATTTCGTGCGACGACGTTATGACGTTGCGCAACGTCGGGATAAGGAAGGCAGCGATCAGCGCTATGCAGAAGCCGACCAGCATCGCACCACCCCCGCCGTAGGGCGTCACGCTCTCGTGGACCTTGCGCTCGCCGGGCATGGCGACGTAGCCCACTTTCAGTGAGATCGCTCGCGCCGGTCGATTCGCAATCAGGGTAACCACGGCGCCGACGAGTGCGACGACACCGTACGCGGCAATATTGCCCATTGGCTACTTCGAGAAGTTCGCGTACGGGTTAAACGACGCGCAGAGCGCGGCGACGTCGCGGCGAACATCTTGCAGTGCGCTGTCGTCATCACGTTGACGTAGGGCGCGCGCCATCAGTGACGCAATCGTTTCGAACTCGCCTTCGCGCATGCCGGCGGTTGTTTCGGCGGCCGAACCAACGCGAAGACCCGACGTGACGAAGGGGCTGCGCGGATCGTCAGGAATGGTGTTGCGATTCGTGGTGATGCCCGCCCGGTCGAGCACCTCTTGCGCGGTCTTTCCGGTCAAGTCGGCGTCAAAGCCGCGTAGGTCCAAGAGCACCATGTGGTTCTCGGTGCCGCCAGAGACCATCCGGAAACCTTCCTTTGCGAGCGCATCACCGAAGGCTTGGGCGTTGGCGACCACTTGGTCGGTGTAGACCCCGAAGCTCGGCTGACTCGCCTCTTTGAAGGCCACGGCCTTCGCCGCGATGACGTGCTCGAGCGGTCCGCCCTGTTGACCGGGAAACACGGCGGAGTCAATCTTCTTCGCGAGCTCCGCACGACAGACAATCGCTCCCCCGCGTGGACCGCGAAGGGTCTTGTGCGTCGTGAAGGTCACGACATCGGCGAAGGGCACCGGGTCGGGATGAGAATGGCCGGCGATGAGTCCCGCCACGTGGGCCGAGTCGAACATCAACAATGCTCCGACTTCGTCGGCAATCTCTCGAAAGGGAGCCGGGTCGATACGTCGGGCGTACGCCGTCGCACCAGCGACGATCAACTTGGGACGATGCTCGAGAGCGAGGTCACGCACGTTGTCAAAATCAATGAGTTCACCAGGAGATGTGGGGTCGTCGGAGCGAGGTGTCACCCCGTAGGAGACGAACTTCCAGAACTTCGAGGTGATCGACGCCGGAGAACCGTGGGTGAGGTGGCCTCCTTGATCGAGGCGCATGGCCAGGATCGTGTCGCCCGCGTCGAGGAGTGCTTCGTACACTGCCACGTTGGCGTTGGCACCACTATGAGGCTGCACGTTCGCGTGATCGGCGCCGAAGAGTGCGGTCAGTCGCTCGCGAGCGAGGTCTTCCACCTCGTCGATGACGTAGTTGCCGCCGTAGTAACGACGCCCTGGATACCCTTCGGCGTACTTATTGGTCAGGACTGAACCCGTCGCGGCAAGCACCGACGGCGACGCGAAGTTCTCGCTGGCAATGAGTTGAATCGTGGTTGTCTGGCGCTCGTAGTCTCGCTGCAGCAACGAAACGATCTCGTCGTCGTCGGTAATCCAGGCGTCTAGTGGGGACGAAGTCATCCTCTTACCCTCTTTCTTTCAGCGCATCGTCGAGTTCCGTCAGTTTTTCGATGCGAGCGTTGTGGCGGCTCTGCGGTTCGGCCTGAAGCCAGGCGGCGAGAGATTCCACCGCAACGATCGGACCAATCAAGCGCCCTCCCATACACAGCACGTTCGCGTGGTTGTGCTCGCGGGCCAAATGACCCGATGTGACGTCGTGGACGACCGCAGCTCGTACTCCCGGCACTTTATTGGCGGCAATGGCAATGCCGATGCCCGACCCGCACACCGCGACCCCGAGTTCGGCGTCGTCGGAGACCACGGCGCGACCGACGGCCGCGCCATAGTCGGGATAGTCGACCGGTTCGCTCGCGCTGCTGGTGCCGAGGTCGACGACGTCGTGACCCCACGATTCGAGCGACGCCTTCAGCAGCGTCTTGAGGTCGTAGCCGGCGTGGTCAGAGCCGAGGGCAATGCGCATTGGACCCACCCTACCGTTCACCAAACGCCGCTCTCGGGCTCAGCCCGTCTCACCAAGTTCATCAGATCCCACGAAGAACTCGAGATTGGCCTCATAACTAGGATCGGCTCAATGAAGCAAGTGCTGCTCGCGCCCTCTCTCGTCTCGTCGCTCAACACCGCGTCCGACGAGTACCAAAAAAATCGCGCGGACATGCTCGAGCAACTTGACGTCATTGACGATCTCCTCGACCAGGCCGAAGCCGGAGGCGGCGAGCGGGCCATGGAGCGAATGCGCTCGCGCGGCAAGTTACCGGTGCGCGAACGCATCGCTCAGGTTCTCGATCCCGACTCGCCGTTTCTCGAAATCTCCGCGCTGGCCGGATACGACTCGGACTACACCATTGGTGGCGGCATGGTGGTGGGAGTCGGCGTCATCGCGGGCACGGAGTGCCTGATCATGGCCAACGACCCCTCGGTCCTCGGCGGAGCTCTCACTCTGTACTCGGCCAAAAAGTGGATGCGAGCACTCGAGATAGCCCGCGACAACCAGATCCCCTACGTCAGCTTCGTCGAGTCCGCCGGCGCGGACCTGCGCGTCGGCAGGGGCGGCGGCGGTCGCATGCAGACCGGACACTTTGCCGAGAGCGGGCGATTCTTCTACGACCTCATCGAGCTTTCCAAGATGCGCGTGCCCACCATCAGCGTGGTGTTTGGATCGTCTACTGCAGGCGGCGCGTACCAACCGGGTCTGAGCGACTACAACATCCTCGTCAAGGATCAGTCCAAGATCTTTCTGGCCGGTCCTCCTCTGGTCAAGATGGCGACGGGAGAAGAGTCCGACGACGAGACACTCGGCGGCGCGCTGATGCACGCCGAAGTCTCGGGTCTCGGGGACTACTTCGCCGAGGACGAGATGGACGCCATTCGCATGTGTCGTGAAGTGGTCTCGCACCTCAACTGGCGTAAGCACGGGCCACCGGCCTCGCTGCAAAGCGACGAGCCTGTGTACGACGCCGAGGAACTGCTCGGCATCGTCAGTCGCGATCTACGCCAGAGCGTCGACGTTCGCGACGTCCTCGCTCGAGTGGTGGACGGTTCGCGATTCGAAGAGTTCAAGACTCGCTACGGCACGACGTTGGTGTGCGGTTGGGCCAGTGTCCACGGATACCCGGTCGGAATTCTTGCAAACAACGGAGTCATCCACCCCCAGGCCGCAGAGAAGGCCGGCCAGTTCATCCAGTTGTGCAATCAGATCGACGTTCCGCTCATCTTCGTGCAAAACATCACGGGATACATGGTTGGAAAAGAAGCCGAAGCCGAAGGGATCATAAAAAAGGGATCGCAGATGCTGAACGCCGTGACGAACTCCACGGTTCCGCACATCACCTTGATCATTGGATCGTCCTACGGCGCAGGCACGTACGGGATGTCGGGCCGAGCCTTCAATAATCGCTTCACGTTCCTCTGGCCCACCGCCAAGATTGCGGTCATGGGACCAAAGCAGATCGCCGGGGTGATGTCTCAAGTGCGTCGCGCCCAGGCGGAGCGACAAGGCAACGACTTCGACGAAGAGGAAGACGCCAAGATCGTGGCGATGGTCGAAGAGGCGCAGGAGAAGGGCTCCCTAGCTCTCGCCGCCACCGGTGCCGTCAGCGACGACGGCATCATCGACCCGCGCGATACTCGCACGGTCCTTGGAATCTGCCTCTCGGTCGTGCGCCGTCGACCCGTCGAAGGCGCCACCAGTTACGGAGTCTTTCGGCTGTGACGTTCACGTCCGTGCTGGTGGCGAATCGAGGCGAGATCGCGCGACGAGTACTGCGAGCAGCACGCGCGTCGGGCCTGCGCACCGTTGCCGTCTACGTGGAGGCTGACACGAACGCGCCCCATGTGCGCGACGCCGACGAAGCCTTCTTTTTGTCGACGAGTTACCTCGACGGCGGTGCGATCATTGCCGCGGCGCTTCGAAGTGGCGCCGAAGCGGTGCATCCCGGATATGGCTTTCTCTCCGAGAACGCGGGCTTCGCGTCGGACGTCCTCGCCGCCGGACTGGTCTGGATCGGCCCTCCCGCGAATGTTGTCGCCGCGGTTGGCGACAAGCTCGCAGCCAAGTCATTCGCACTTGAGGCGGGCGTTCCCACGCTCATCTCGAGCGAAAATCCGCGCGACGCCCTGGACGTCGGATACCCCCTCATGATCAAGGCCGCCGCTGGCGGCGGCGGCAAGGGAATGCGTGTAGTGGACAGACCGTCGCAACTCGCCGACGCCCTTGACGCGGCTCGACGTGAGGCTCTGGCGGGATTCTCCGACGACCGCGTCTTTCTCGAGCGCTACGTCGCTCGCTCACGACACGTCGAGATTCAGATACTTGGCGACCAACACGGTCATCTGGTGCACCTAGGAGAACGCGACTGCTCCATTCAGCGCCGTCATCAAAAGTTGGTCGAAGAGTCACCCTCGCCGGCGCTCGACCCGTCGACACGACAGGCGATGGGAGACGCCGCCCTCGCTCTCGCCCGCGCGATTGGCTATCAGTCGGCGGGAACGGTCGAGTTCCTGGTTGATGACGAAACCCGCGACTTCTACTTCTTGGAGATCAACGCGCGCCTGCAAGTCGAACACCCGGTCAGCGAAGCAGTCAGTGGCATCGACATCGTGCGCGAACAACTGCGCCTGGCACAGGGTGAACAACTGGGGTACGCCCAAGACGATGTCGTCCTGCGCGGACACGCGATCGAGGTGCGACTTTGTGCCGAGGATCCGCTCGTCGGATTCTTGCCGGCGACGGGCACGCTACACGCCTACGAGCCCGCGAGTGAACCAGTGCTTCGTTGGGAAAGTGGCGTGGAATCGGGAGTACACGTCACGGTCGATTTTGATCCCCTGCTCGCCAAGGTCATCTCGTTCGCGCCCACGCGCGCGTTGGCCGCAGCGTCGCTCGCGCTCGGACTCGAGCGCCTCCACCTCGGTGGAGTGACGACCAATCGAGACTTCCTCGTCAATACGTTGCGCAACGAGCACTTTTTGCTCGGCAATACAACCACTGACTTCATCGAACGCTTCGATCCTGCGAGGTCACTCGAACTCAGTGACGAAGAGCTGACCTCGGCGGCCTGCGCGGGAGCACTCTGGCTCCAGGGTCGCCATCGTGCGGAGTCGCGTGTTCTCGCGGACATTCCGAGTGGCTGGCGAAACGCGCGTCTTCCGCGCCAGCACGTCGAACTTCGCTCTGAAGGGCGCTCGATCGAGGTGAACTACGTGCGTCGACGTGACGGGATCTTCGATCTCGGCGAGTTCGGCGAGGCTCGCGTCCACAACTGGGACGCCGAGACCATAGACGTGGAGATCAATTCGCAGCGACGTCGAGTGCGAGTGACGAACGCGGGCGGACATCTGTACGTGCAAGTGCTTCGCGGAACCATCGACTTTGAGGTGGCGGAGCGATTCGACGTTCGACGTTCGGAACCGAGCCCGGGTGGGCTCAGCGCGCCGATGCCCGGTCGAATTCTCGACGTGCGTGTCACTCCCGGACAACTTGTTCACGCCGGCGAGACGCTCGTCATCATGGAGGCGATGAAGATGGAGCACGTCATCGCCGCCAGTTCCGACGGAACCGTTGGAGAGGTACTCGTCGTGAAGGATGAGCAAGTCGAGCGCGGCACCGCTCTTCTCACGATGCTCGCGGACGCCTCCAACGAGGTCCCTGCGTGATTCGCATCGCGAACTGTTCGGGCTTCTACGGCGATCGCCTGTCGGCCGCGCGCGAGATGGTCGAGGGTGGACCGATCGATGTCCTCACCGGAGACTGGCTCGCGGAGCTCACCATGTTGATCTTGGCGCGCACACGCGCGAAACATCCCGGCCAAGGCTACGCGCGTACGTTTCTCACCCAAATGGAGCAGGTCATGGGTACGTGTCTCGACCGTGGCATCAAAGTCGTGTCGAACGCGGGCGGCTTGGACCCGGAGGCCTGCGCACACGACCTCAGCGACCTCGCGGATCGACTTGGACTCTCACCCACCATTGCCTACGTCAATGGCGATGATCTCCTCAGTCGCCTCCCCGATCTTCAGCGAGCCGGGGCGATCACCCACTTTGAGTCGGGCGAACCCATGGGCGACGTCTCGCCGTTCATCACGGCCAACGCCTACCTGGGTTGCTTCGGGATCGTCGAAGCGCTCGCCGCGGGAGCCGACATCGTCGTCACCGGGCGCGTCACCGACGCCGCGCTCGTGTGCGGCCCGGCCGCGTGGCACTACCAGTGGCGTCGCGACAATTTTGACGCCCTCGCCGGAGCTGTCGTGGCCGGGCACGTTGTCGAGTGCGGCGCGCAAGTGACCGGTGGCAACTACTCGTTCTTCCGCGAGGTTCCCCACATGGAACGCATCGGCTTCCCCTGGGTCGAGATCGCTGAGGACGGAAGCTGCGTCGTGGGCAAGCACGACGGCACCGGCGGTGAAGTTTCTCTCGGCACCGTCACTTCCCAGCTTCTCTACGAGATCGGATCCCCGTCCTACTTAGGTCCCGACGTCACCGCCCGATTCGACACGATCGAGCTCGAGCAGCTCGACGTCGACCGCGTGCGAATCAGTGGCGTGCGCGGAGAGGCGCCACCGACCACCCTAAAAGTAGCGATGAACGAACTGGGCGGCTATCGCAAAGACCTCAGCGTCGCGCTCACCGGACTCGACATCGAAGAAAAAGCCGAGCTGCTCGAAGAGGCGTTTTGGGTCGCGTCGCCGATCGCGCGCGAGGATTTCGATAGCGTCACCACCCGGCTCGTGCGCACCGACAAGGCCGATCCCCCGACGAACGAAGAGGCCGTGGCGACGTGGCGGGTCACGATCAAGGATCGCGACGAGCACAAAGTCGGGCGCGCCCTCGCCGACGCCGTTGTCGAACTGGCCCTGGCCAGCGTGCCGGGCTTCTTCATCCCCGGGTCCAGCCCCTCGCCGGGATCTCCGTACGGCGTTTATCGCCCGGCCGTGGTTGCGAGCAACCTGGTCCCTCAGTACGTCACGGTTCTCGGTGGCGAGCGCACGGTCATCGACTCAGTCGCGCCCACGACCCTCACGCACGTGGTGACGAATGAGGGTTCGCGCGTCGAGGCTCCCGACGGCGCAACAACACTCGCCCCACTAGGCCATCTCTTTGGCGCCCGCTCGGGCGACAAGGGTGGCCACGCGAATCTGGGAATTTTCGCCCGCAGCGACGAGGCATTCGCCTGGCTCGACAGCTTTCTAAGCGTCGAGGAACTTCGCCGCCTGCTGCCCGAGACTGCTCCTTTGATTGTCGACCGCTTTCGCCTCCCGGCACTGCGCTCGCTCAACTTCGTCATTCACGATCTGCTCGAGGAAGGTGTCGCGGCGTCGACTCGCCAGGACGCCCAGGCGAAAGGTCTCGGCGAATGGCTGCGCAGTCGCTACGTCGAGATCCCAACCGCACTTTTTACGTCGTGAGTACCGTCGCGGAGTTGCGTCACGAGCTGGCTGCGGAACAGATCTCCCTCGACGAGCTTGTGGCGGACCTCACCAACGAACAGTGGCGACGCGCTACTGCGAGTCCCGGCTGGAGCGTGTTCGACCAAGTCGCTCATCTCGCCTATTTCGACGAGCGAGCGGCGCTCGCCATTGACGATCCCGATCAGTTTCGACGCGACCTCAGCGAGATGTCGGAGCGACTGTCGCACGAGAGCATTGATGAGATCACTCTCGCGCCGATTCGCGCCCAATCGCCAGAAGAGCTACTCAGCCGCTGGCGCGAAGCACGACGATCTCTCGACACGGTGTCTGCGACTCTGTCCGACGACTCACGCGTTGCGTGGTACGGCCCGTCCATGGGTGCGAAGTCGTTTCTGACCGCACGGCTCATGGAGACCTGGGCGCACGGCGTCGATGTCGTGGACGCGCTCGAGGTAACCCGAGACGATACTGATCGACTTCGCCACATCGCCCAACTGGGATTTCTCACGCGCCAGTGGTCATATGCGGTGCGTGGAGAAGTCGCTCCGCCCGGTGAGGTTCGCCTTGAACTCGTGGGCCCCGACGGAGATGTGTGGCGGTGGGGTTCTCTCGACGCCGACGACTCCGTTCAAGGATCGGCCAAAGAGTTCTGTCTCGTTGTCACCCAGCGCCGCCACCTCGATGACACCACACTCGTCGCCGGCGAATTCGCAACCCACTGGCTGAACCGGGCGCAGGCTTTCGCCGGGGCGCCCACCACTGGTCCACAACCGAGGAGCCGCCGATGAGTCTCATTGATGTCAGTCTCAGCGATCACGTGATGACCATCTCGCTCAACGACGAGGTTCGGCGAAACGCGCTCAGCGACGAGCTTGTCACCGAACTCGTCGAGGCCATCGACGCAGCCGACGCCAACGAGGATGTCCGGGTCGTCGTTGTGACGAATCGCGGGTCGGTCTTCTCCGCCGGAGCCAATCTGCGTGAACGCTCGTCAACGATCGCGCCTACGGTCACGCTCAGCGATCTCTTTGTGCGCGTTCGCAACTCGCCGAAGATCTTCGTCGGGCGCATTAGCGGTCACTGCGTCGCCGGAGGCGTCGGCCTCGCCGCCGTCCTCGACATTTCCGTCGCTATCGACACGGCTACCTTTGGCTTTAGCGAGGTTCGTGTCGGCGTGGCGCCCGCGATCATCTCGGTGGTCTGTTTGCCGAAGATGCGCTTCGCCGCTGCTCAAAGCGCATTCCTTCGCGGGCACCGCTTCGGGGCCGGCGAGGCGGCGAACGCTGGCCTCATAACGATGTCAGTTCCTGTGGAAGAACTCGACCGCACCGTGCACGACATTGTGAACGACCTGCTCGCCGGTGAACCTCACGCCCTGGCCGCGACCAAAGAGCTCCTGCACACGGTGCCGTCTCTTTCGCTGGAAGATGCCTTTGCGTGGACGTCGAAACTCTCGAGCGCGTTATTCGCGAGTGACGCGGCCCACGAGGGGATGGCGGCGTTCCTGGAAAAGCGTCCAGCCTCCTGGGTGCTGCGATTGCCCGAGACCGACTAACTCGCCTCGAGTGCCGCCGCAATGCGATCCACGGTGATCGCGCCTTCGCGCAGCACTCGCCACGAGGAGTCACTCACGTCAACGACCGTCGACACCTCGCCCCGCCGTTCGCCACCATCGAGGACGCCCGCCAAGCGGTCTCCCGAGAGTGCCGCCAGCACCTCTTGCGCACTGTGGCATGGAGGCTCGCCGTGAGCGTTTGCGCTCGTGACGGCGAGCGGGCCGCTCTCACGCAACAGCGATAACAGCAGATCGTCATCAGGAACGCGCACCCCTACCGTGTCGCCGGATCCCCCAACGCTGAGTGCCAACTCACGCGACGCGGGCACCACGATCGTGAGTGGGCCGGGCCAGAACTCCTCGGACAGCAGTTGCGCCAGGTCACTCCACTCCACGTCGATCTCTTGGACGGGACTTAGCGCGTGCACGAGAACGGGCAGCGGCACCCCCACTGGTCGGCCCTTGAGGAGAAAGAGCGACGCGACGGCGTCAGCGTGCACGAGTGAGGCGCCAACTCCGTAGACCGTGTCGGTGGGCAGAGCGACCACCCCGCCGTCGAGCAACAGGCGCAGCGCTTCGTCGCGTTCGACGATGCGCGTCATCGGCGCGCCACCAAAATTCGAGGCTGTCCCGCGAGGTCATCAAGATCCTCGAAGCGCTGAAAGCCCACCTCCTGTGCCAACTCCAGCACATGGCGGCGGTGAGTATCGGAGTGTTCGCAGACGAGAGCCCCGTGCGGCGCCAGCCAGGTGAACGAGTCTCGAATGATGATCTCCACGTCGGCAAAGCCCGGAATCCCCCGAGCATCTTCGGCCACCAATGCGCCATGAGGCTCGTGGTGAAGCACCGGATCGAGATTGGCGAACTCGGCCTCGCCAACGTAGGGCGGATTGGCCACAATCAGGTCGACTCGTCCGCGCAGTGATTCATCCAGAGATTCGAACCATGACGAGTGGACGAAGGAGACGGCGTCGAGGTAGTGCTTGCGAGCGTTTTGACGCGCGAGCGCGAGGGCATCGCTCGACTCGTCCACCGCAATGAGACTCGCGGCCACTCCTCGAGTCAGCAGTTCGCTCACCAGAGAAAGACCAATCGCCCCCGAACCCGTGCCGAGATCGACAATGAGGGGTGCGGCCACCTCACCCGTCGCCAGTTCTCGCAAGGCGACGTCCACCAACTCTTCGGTTTCCGGTCGCGGAATAAGGGCTCGTTCATCGACATCGAGGTCGAGCGTTCGAAAGGGCCAGTGCCCGATGATGTACTGCAAGGGCTCGCCGTTGAGGCGACGGGCGGCTGCAGCGAGTAACGCGTCGTGGGCGTCGCGTTCAGAACCGGGGCCGAACTCTTGCACCAACCAGCGCGCCTCGCGGCGATCAATCCCCGCGTCGACGAGCTCGGCGATGAACTCGGCGCTAACGCCCGTCACTCTCGCCCAATTGGCGCGCTCGCTTGTCGGCGAGCAACGCGTCGATGTAGGGATCTAAGTCTCCGGCTAGTACCGCGTCCAGCGAGTAGTTCGTCAGATTGATCCGATGATCAGTCACGCGATTCTCTTTGAAGTTGTACGTGCGTATCTTTTCGCTGCGTCCACCGCTGCCGAGTTGCGAACGTTTGAGATCTCCCAGTTCGTTGGCCTGGGCGTCTTGGGCGGCCTTGAGCAAGCGCGATCGCAGAACAATGAGAGCCTTCGCTCGGTTTTGAATCTGGCTCTTCTCGTCCTGCATCGACACGACGATGCCGCTCGGAAGGTGCGTGATGCGCACCGCCGAGTCCGTGGTGTTCACGCTCTGGCCCCCAGGACCCGACGAGCGATACACGTCGATCTTGAGATTGCTGGTATCGATCTTCACGTCGACTTCCTCGGCTTCGGGCAGGACTGAGACAGTGGCGGACGAGGTGTGTACGCGCCCCTTCGCTTCGGTGACCGGGACTCGTTGCACGCGATGCACGCCCGCTTCGAACTCCAGGCGCGACCAGGCGTCGTCACCTTTGATGAGATAGATAGCTTCGTCCAGGCCACCCTGCTCGGACTCGCGCTCTTCGATGACCTCGAGCTTCCAGCCGCGCAACGACGCGTAGCGCCGATACATCTCGGCGAGGTCGCCAGCGAAGAGGTTGGCTTCCTCGCCACCTTCGGCGCCACGGATCTCCAAGATCACGTTGCGGCCCTCGTTGGGGTCGTGGGGCAACAACAACGTTTCGAGGTTCTCCTCGAGTTCGGTGATCCGCGCTTCGGCGGCGTTCACTTCGTCGCGCCACTGTTCGCGGTCGGAGCCGTCGGTCTCGTTGAACATCTCGCGGGCCGTGGCGAGGTCCTCTTGGGCTCCGCGCAGTTCGAGCCAGGCGACATTAATGTCGCTCAGTTCTTTATGGCGGCGTGAAAGATCACGCAGACGCGTCAGATCGCTCGCCACGTCGGGTTCTGATAATTGAGCTTCGACGACGCGAAGTTCGTCCTGGAGGACCTTCAGTGTCTCGTCAAGTGAGCGCACAAAACTAGCGGAGCGCTCGAGGACCTAAGCCTTCGGAGTGCGCGACTTCGTCTTTTGTGCGTAGCGACGCTGGAAGCGCTCAACGCGCCCACCGGTGTCGACGAGCTTCTGCTTGCCGGTGAAGAAAGGGTGGCACTCGTTGCAGAGCTCAACACGCAGGGTCGACTTGGTCGACTCGGTGGTAAAGGTGTTGCCGCACGAGCAGGTCACGCTGGCTTCGCCGTATTTGGGGTGGATATCTGCTTTCATGATGCTCCTTAAGTGCGAAGAGGAAGTTTAGCGGGAAATCAGCTAGTTGGCGCCGGGCCCCCGGCGATCTCCGCCAGGAACTCGTCGTTGGATTTGGTGGTCTTGAGCTTGTCGATGAGCAGCTCCAGGCCCGCGGCGTCGCGGCCCTCCGCGGAGAGTCCGTTCAAGACGCGACGCAGTTTCCAGACCTGAGGCAGCGCTTCACGGCTGAAGAGCAGTTCCTCGTGACGGGTGGAGGACGCGTTGACGTCGATCGCCGGGTACAGGCGGCGCTCGGCGAGGCGTCGGTCGAGGCGCAGTTCCATATTGCCAGTGCCCTTGAACTCCTCGAAGATGACTTCGTCCATCTTGGAGCCGGTCTCCACGAGGGCGCTCGCGAGAATGGTCAAGGAACCGCCCTCTTCGATGTTGCGCGCGGCGCCGAAGAACTTCTTGGGCGGATAGAGCGCACCCGAGTCGACACCACCGGACATGATGCGTCCCGTCGCCGGCGCGGCCAAGTTGTAGGCACGCGCGAGTCGCGTGATGCCGTCCAGGATGATCACCACGTCGCGGCCCTGCTCCACGAGGCGCTTCGCGCGCTCGATGCAGAGCTCGGCCACGTGAGTGTGCTCTTCGGCCGGACGGTCGAAGGTCGAGGAGATGACTTCGCCGCGGACGCTGCGACGGATGTCGGTGACTTCTTCGGGACGCTCATCGACGAGGAGCACCATGAGGTGCACTTCGGGATTGTTGGTCTCGATGGATTGCGCGATCTGCTTCATGATCGTGGTCTTACCGGCCTTGGGAGGTGAGACGATGAGTCCGCGCTGGCCCTTTCCGATGGGCGCCAACAGGTCCACGATGCGCGGCGTCAAGTCGAGCTTGCCCTCGTTGGTTTCGAGGTTCAACTTCTCGTCCGGAAAGAGCGGGGTCAAGTCCTCGAAGCGCGGGCGCAGTCGCGCCACTTCGGGGTCGATGCCCGCGACGCTGTCGACGCGCAACAACGCCGGGTACTTCTCGTTCGAGGCCGCCGGGCGGAATCCGCCGACGATGGAGTCGCCTTTGCGCAGGTGATACCGACGAACCTGGTTGATCGAGACGTAGACGTCGTTGGGCGACGAGTGGTAACCCTTGGTACGCAAGAAGCCGTATCCGTCATCGCGCAGGTCGAGCAGACCTTCTACTTCGACGAGCTCGCCCGCGTAGGGCTGGTCGGCGTTGGGCATGGACTCGCCGCCGTTGAAGCGCTCGCGTCCGTTGCCGTTGTTGCCGCCGCCACTGCTGCCGTTGCGGTTGCGACGGTTGCGGCGCGAGCGGTTGTTGGAGTCGTTAGTGAACTCGCGCGGCTGACGCTCGGGGCGAGTTTGGGTGAACTGACGCGCAACGGGTCGATCGCTGGGCGCGACTTCCCCACCGTGTGGCTCGGGCGCGGGTGCGGTTACGGTTGCGGGTGCCGCTGTTGCGGCCGCCGAGACCTTGGCGTCGGCGACAAACTCGCCGAGCAACTCTTCGAAGTCGTCCGAAGGAGTGGCCACGGTGCGACGCGAGCGCACGGCTCGAGAGGCGGAAGTGGGGGCGCCAGCGTCGACGGACGGCTCTCCCATGATGGCTTCAATGAGGGCGGCTTTCGTCGCGCGGGCGGGGGCGTCAACGCCCTTGACTTTGGCGATCGTTTGGAGATCTTCGCGAGTTTTCGACTCGAGATCCGAACGGTCTGGGGAAGGCTTAATAGCCATGCATGATCCTTTCTCGCCGCTCAGGATGATGTGACAGAACGGAGAAGAAAATCGGGGAAATGTCATCTCGGAAGAGATTCCTTACGTCGGCACAGCCGAACGGATGACAATTAACAGTATAGCCGAGGTTTCGCTGGACCAGCAACTATGCCAATTCGCTAAGCAGCGACTTCAAGGTGGCGTCGACGACATGAGGCGACGCACTCGAGCTGACAGCAGTGTCGGGGTCCTTCAAACCGTTGCCTGTTAACACGCACACTACGGTCGATCCCTTCGGCACACCGTATTTTAATAGACCCGCCACAGACGCGGCGGACGCCGGCTCGCAGAAAATCGACTCATGACGCGCCACGTAATGGTAGGCATCAAGAATCTCTTCGTCGGTCACCGATCGAATGTCGCCGAGCGACTCGTGGATGACTTCGAGCGCCGGGACCCAGCTCGCAGGGTTGCCAATCCGGATAGCCGTGGCGATGGTTTCGGGATTCGCCACGGGGTGGCCAAGGACGATTGGCGCCGCGCCGGCAGCCTGAAACCCCCACATCTTGGGCAATGTCGCGCAGCGCTGTGCGAAGTGATACTCGGTGAATCCGCGCCAGTAGGCCGTGATGTTGCCCGCGTTTCCAACGGGTATCGAAAGGATGTCGGGGGCTTTGCCGAGCACGTCGACGATCTCGAACGCACCGGTTTTTTGACCCTCAATGCGATCGGGATTGATGGAGTTGACAATGGTGATCGGCAGGTGTTGCGTCAGTTCGCGGGCCAAGTTGAGCGCTTGATCGAAGTTCCCTCGAATCTGCAAGACCTGCGCGCCGTAAATAATTGCCTGGGCTAGCTTGCCGAGCGCAACATTTCCCTCGGGCACGAGGACAACGCACTCCATATCGGCTTTCGCGGCGTAGGCCGCTGCCGCGGCTGACGTATTACCTGTTGATCCACAGATCACTTTGGTGGCCCCGAGCGCCTTCGCTTTGGTGATCGCCATCGTCATCCCGCGATCTTTGAACGACCCTGTGGGATTCAGTCCCTCGTACTTGAGCCAGACGTCCGCCTCTAGGCGTTCAGACAGTTGATCAGCATGAAGTAGCGGGGTGTGGCCCTCCTGCAAGGTGACAATGTCGCCGACCCCATCGAGATCAAACCAGTCCGCGTACTCGACAAGTAGTCCGCGCCAACCAATCACGCGACTCCCTCATTGATGACGCGAATACAGGCGCCGACGGACTCGACCGAGGCGAGCGCAATGAGTTCCTTCACCGTTGCTTCGACATCGGCGCTGCGCGCTTCGTGCGTCAAAAAGGCGAGGCGTGCTTCGTCGCCTATCCCCGACTGATCCATTGATTGGATGGAGACGTCGTGTCGACCAAAGACGCTCGCCACCTCCGCGAGTACTCCAGGTCGGTCTGATACGTCAACGCTCAGATAAAACGGGCTCGACAGTTCACTCGCCGGAACGTAATGCAATGACCGGTCACCGGTGAAGGGAACGTCGTGTCGACCACTAATTCGATTTCGTGCGGCGTCGAGTACGTCGCCGAGTACGGCCGTCGCCGTCGGATCGCCGCCAGCACCCTGGCCGAGCCACATCAGCGGCCCGCTCTTCACACCCTCGACGAAGACTGCGTTCATCGCTCCGTTCACCGACGCCAGCGGGTGACCCACGGGGATCATGGCCGGATGAACTCTTCGTGAGATTCCGGTCTCGCCCACGCGCTCGGCGACGCCGACCAGCTTGATGACGTATCCCATGCGCGTGGCGAAATCGACATCGACGATGCGTACGCCAGTAATGCCTTCGCGAGCGATCTCTTCGCCGCCGAGTCGTGTGCCAAACGCCAACGTCGAGAGGATCTGGACCTTGGCCGCGGCGTCGAAGGCTTCGACATCGGCACTGGGGTCAGCTTCGGCGTAACCAAGGGCCTGTGCCTCGCGGAGCGCTTCGCCGTAGTCGCTCCCCTCCCTCGTCATCTGCGTGAGGATGTAATTAGTCGTGCCGTTGACGATGCCCATCACCCGAGTGATGCGTTCACCGGCCAATGAGCTTCGTAGGGCCCGCAGGATCGGAATCGCTCCACCCACCGCGGCCTCATAGAAAAGATCAGCGCCGTTTTCGTGCGCGAGTTGAGCTAACTGGGTGCCACTCTCGGCCATGAGCGCCTTGTTGGCCGTCACTACCGAAATACCTCGTTTCAGCGCACTCTCGACGTAGCTTCTGGCGGGCTCGATTCCTCCGGCTACTTCAACCAGGACGTCGAGATCGCTCGCGATGAGCGCATCTATGTCGGTAGTGAGCAATCCCGGCCCAATACCCGGACGAGGCTTCGTGATGTCGCGCACCCCGACACCCACGAGTTCAACGGTGGCCGTGGCAGCGTCTTCGAGCGCTTCGCTACGGCTGGAGTCTGACAGTAGCTGGACGAGGGCGGCACCGACGAAGCCGCCGCCGATCACGCCGACCCGAACTACCGGACTTTCCATGAAATAAGGCTAACCGACGACCGGGAACTTTAGATTCCGACTTCGAGTCGCGCGAGGTCCTCGAACGTCTCTCGTCGAAGCACTTCACGCACGTTTCCGTCACGCACGAAGACGACGGCCGGGCGTGGGACCCGGTTGTAGTTGGATGCCATCGAATAGCCGTATGCACCAGTTACGGGCGTTGCCACCAGACTTCCGACGTTCGTCAACGCGGGCAGGTATGCCTCGTCGATCAACACGTCACCACTCTCGCAGTGCTTGCCGACGAGTCGAACTTGTTGGGGTCGCTCCGCGAGCGGCCGGTCAACGTCGAATGCCTCGTAGCCCGATCCATAGAGCACGGGCCGCGGATTATCGCTCATGCCACCGTCGACCGCCATGTACGTACGCTGCGTCACGGGCTTCACTACTCCCACGCGATAGAGCGTGACGCCGGCCTGCGCCACAATCGCCCGTCCGGGCTCGGCCAGAATCCGTACGTCGGGTCGAAGCCCGCACTGCGTTGCCGCGTCGCGCAGGGCACTCGCCCACTCTTTGATCGACGGAGCCGACTCCCCCGCCACGTATGCCACGCCCAGTCCGCCACCCACGCATAACTCGTCGAAGTCGTCATTCTGCGTGAACTCGGCCAACACCGTCATAGATTCGCGAAAACCTTCTACTTCGAAGATCTGCGATCCGATGTGCGCGTGAACTCCGTGCAGGGTGAGCCCCGCAATGTCCTTTAGCTCATCGATCGCCCGTCGGGCCTCGCCCGTCGCGACGGAAAACCCGAACTTGGTATCTTCCTGGCCGGTCCGAACGTACTCGTGGGTGTGCGCTTCGACGCCAGGCGTGACACGCACGAGCGCGTTGAGTGGCGCCGAAGTGGAAACGAGAGTTTGCAGTCGCGAGATCTCGTCGAAATTGTCGACGACCAATCGATGGACACCCACGGCGATGGCGCGCTCGAGTTCCTCATGAGACTTGTTATTACCGTGAACGATGATCCGATTCGCTGGCACGCCCGCGCGAAGAACAATGTCGAGTTCTCCCCCAGTCGCTACATCGACGCAGAGTCCTTCTTCGTACGCCAAGCGGGCCATCGCCGCGCATAGGAAGGACTTGGAGGCAAAAGCCACGCCGTCGTCGAAAGCGCTCGCCGCCTCGCGACAGCGGTCGCGCAACGTCTCTTCGTCGTAGACAAACAGAGGCGTACCGAATGTGCTCGCGAGGTCGCGTAGTTCGACGCCGCCGATGCTCACGCCGTCGTCGCGCAACTGAGTCGTGTCCGGAAACAGAAGCGCCGTAATCGGCTCAATACCCATGCATTTACACTACGAGTTGGTCGCGAGACCTCTCGGTCCTTCGAAAATCTCGTCAGGTAGGCTTGGCGCGCGGCCCTCGTAGCTCAGCGGATAGAGCATTGGCCTCCGAAGCCATGTGCGCAGGTTCGACTCCTGTCGAGGGCACCACTCGAGCCAAGGCGCAAACCTAGTTGGCGCAGTACCGCGTCGCCCCGAGCGAATTCCTACTGTGCGGCTTGTTGAGTGCTGGGGGTCCCGGTCGGTATCAAGATAAATGACACGCCAGCGCCGGCCTTGTAATACGGACTGATGTCGGCGCGGTACGAAGTGTTGGGAATGCCACCGGGCATATTCTCGTTGAGCTCCGCCACCGTAAATTGCCCTGCGGCCCCCACCGCGGTAACCCACGCGACGTGTCCGTCGGGACTTAGTACGCCGTCCCATCCGGGTTGGATGACCACGATTGAGTCAACGGTTGGCGTTGAAGTGATGGTCCAGCCTTCTGCCGCCGCGCTCGCTTCCCACTGGTAGGCGTTTCCGTCAACGTTCATGAAGGTATGACCGGTCGGATACAGGGCCGGGTAGTGAACGACAAACGCGTGAAATCGCTGCTCGGCGTACCAGGTGCAGTAGTCGTCCTTGACGAAGATATTTTTCGCCACGGTCTGGCCGAGAGTTGCGTCGCCGATCACGAGGGGCGCGGGAACCGGAGTCGGCGTTGGTGTCGGAGGGACGGGCGTCGACGTGCACTCGAGAATTGGGGACGCGGTATTAGAAATAGTCGACACGTTCGTGTAGTAGCCCGTCACGTACTCGCCACCGCTCAACTGGTACCAGGTTGAGTTGCCAAAGATGTCCGTGCCCGTGCTCTGGCACACCACATCGATGGTCGTGCCAACACTCAGGGTTCCCACGATGGGATAGTTCGTTCCGGGGCCTGAACGCTGATTAACGAGACCACTCGTCGAGCCGGGCATAGTGATTTGGTAGGCGACAGTCGTCGCGGCACCGGCCCGACTGGAAACGACGGCGGTTGCGGCGAGGGTGCAACACAAAACGACTGCGAACAAGGTTCGGCTCTTGCGCGCAATTGGTTGAACTATGTCGAAAGCGTGGCGGACCGACATCCGACCTCCCTTGACCAACCGAAAGTCTTAACGATGACCAGGGGTCGAGTCCAATTGGCAGATGTCAGTCGCTGTCATGAAGTACGCTCAAGACATGACCAGATGGGAGCCCGACAGTCGCGGAAGGCTTGAAATGGCAGCCTTGGCTCTCTATCTGGAACAAGGTTTCGACCAAACCACGGTGGCGGAAATCGCCGAGAGAGCGGGACTCACCGAGCGGACGTTCTTTCGCCATTTTGCCGACAAAAGAGAGGTCCTCTTCTCGGGTGGTTCCACATTCCTCGTTCTCGTCACCAGCGCAGCGGCGGAAGCGGACAAAGAATTGGGGGCATTGGACGCGGCTATAGCCGGATTTGAAGCCGTCGGACCCTTTTTCCAGGAACGGCGTCCGCTGGTGATGCAACGTCATAGCGTGATTGCGGCAAACGCGGAGCTGCAAGAACGAGAACTCATCAAACTCCGGTCACTGGCCCTCGCTCTCGCAGAGACGTTGCGCGGGCGCGGGGTGGGCGATCCGACGACCGGCCTCATTGCCGAGGTTGCCGTGGCGGTCTTCAAAACCTCGTTCGAAGTATGGGTTACCGACGCAGAATCGCGTGATTTGGCGGAAGTCCTTCGTCAGTCGCTGGACGATTTGAGAGCGCTCGCGTCCATCACCTGAGGAGTCGCAGGTGAAGCGAAAACTGTTCTGTTGCTGAAGTGATCTAGCTGACGACGACGCTGCGAGTGCCCTGAGCGACGCTGTCGACGAATCGATAAACCGTTCCATCGTGCGTCCACTCGGCGCGCAGCGTGGTCCGCGGCTCGATTCGACGAAGAGTCGAGAACAGCTGACGCTGTGCGCTCTCCGGGTCATCCCCTTCTACCTTGCCCTCGACGTGGAATCCGTTCGACGTGGCCGACACAGTTCCGTCGACCAAATTCATCAGAGCAGCACGTACGGGCACTGGTTGAGAGGACGAGACATCCGCAACTAGATCAAAAGTTAAATTTTCCATTCTTCAATGGAAACATGGGCTCAACACATTTCCAACTCGGAGTTGACATACTTTGCCCAACTCCCCTGGTCGACAATCGTCACGCGGCCACAATTGGCCTCTCAGTGCGGAAGTCTGCCCAGTTGCCATAGGGCCATATATCCATATATTCGGTGTTGTGCGATCTCGAACTACGGAACGATGATCATCCGCACCGTGTCAGTGACGGAGGCGAGGTTCGATGACGAACCAGCCATCACCACGATCGGGTCGCCGGACTTCGCGTACCCGGTCTCCTTCAACTGGGTCACTGCATAGTCGCAGAGACCGTCAATGTCACTGATCGGTGTGACGAAGATCTCTTGAATTCCCCACGAGCTACGAAGCTGGCGTCCGGTGCCGGCGTCGGGCGTGATCGCGACGATCGGCATCGGAGGTCGAAACCGAGAGATCGCGCGCGCCGTGAGGCCGGACCTGGTGCACGCGACAATGGCGACCGCGTTCTCGTCCATCGCCGCGCGCCACGCAGCGCCCGTGATGGCTGCCGTGACACGCTGGGCCTGGGAGCTCGAGGCGACGAGCTCCTGAATCCCGAGTCCCGCGCCCCACTCGGCGTAAGGGAACGACTCTTCGGCGCGTCGAACAATGCGGTCCATCGTGACAACGGTTCCCACCGGGTCATCACCTATCGCGGTCTCGCCGCTCAACATGACGGCGCTGGCGCCATCGAGAACCGCGTTCGCGACGTCGGTCACTTCTGCCCGAGTCGGCACTTGAGCGTGAGTCATCGATTCCAGCATCTGGGTCGCGACCACGACGGGACGCGCGTAGCGGATGCCGAGGCGCACGATTTCTTTTTGCAGGTGCGGCACTTCCTCGATGGGCATGCGCACGCCAAGGTCACCGCGCGCCACCATCAGTGAGTCGGAGTGCTCGATGATCTCGTGGAGATTCTCAATTCCCTCGCTCGTTTCGATTTTCGACATGATCATGACATCAGGCCGTGAGAGCACGGCCCGCACCGACTCCACGTCAAAGCCCGATCGCACGAAGGAGACGGCGAGGATCTCGAACTCTTCGTCGCGCAACGCCTCCAAGCGAAGCCTGTCCTCTTCGGTTGGCAATCGATCGTCCATGATGGACGAGGGCAACGAAAGCCCGGGCTTGCCCATGACGGCTCCGCCCGACGTGACGCGGGCCACCACATTCGAACCAGTCTGGGTCACCATGAGAGAAACGCCACCGTCACCAATGTGAACGCGATCGCCAACCTTAAGTTGAGCGAGAACACGGTCACGTTCGACGGTGATTCGTTCGGCTGTGGATGCCTCACCGAAGGCCTCTTCGAGCACGATGTCGTCGCCCACCGCGAGGGGAATCGGGGACGTACCAAAGGATCCGGCGCGAATCTTCGGACCGGGAATGTCCACCATGATCGCCAAATCCGGGGCAATGGCACGAACTCGGCGCAGACGCTCGATACCGGAGGGAATGTCGCCGTGCGCGAACGAGAGTCGAAAGACGTCTACACCCGCCATAGCGAGTTCTTTCAACTTGTCATCCGAGTCGGAGGCTGGACCAATTGTCGCTACTATTCGCGTGCGCCGCACGGGATTCCCTTCGTTACTTTGACGAAGTCTAGAAGATGAGAATCATGCCCTTCGTTGGAGGACGTGCTACTGCGAAGTAAGTGTTCACGCGATGCACACCTGACTCGCTGACGCGGAGAAGAAACAACTCCGCGTCAGCGAGTACGGCGAAATCAAATGCTGAGTTCGTGCTCGATCTCGGCGAGTTCGTCGGCTGAGCCTTGAACCTTGGGACCCTTGAACCACTTGCGCGCGGAAACGGCGTACCAGATCCCGGCAAAGCCGATGACGGCAACCACGGCGACGGGCGTGTAGTTAAACGTGTCGGCATTGATCGGGCTCACCGTCGGGAGCATGAACAGAATGCAGATGAAAACAACCCACGTGATGGCGACCCAACCAAACACTGGACCCCACTTGCCGAGCTTCCACGGCCCGGGGACGAATGCCGCCCCGTTAATTCGCCGCAGGAAGACTGGAATGAGATAGGCGACGTAGAGGCCAATGACCGCGATCGACGTCACCGCGGCGTAGGCGGTTGAGCCCCCCGAGCCGGGCAACAGCGCGGGAGTGACCAAAATGAATGCGCCCACCGCACCGAACCACGCCGAACGCACCGGCACGTGGCTGCGCTTGCTGACGTGGTGCCAGTAGCCAGAGGCGGGCACCGCACCGTCACGCGAAAATGCGAAGATCATTCGAGAGTTGGCGGTAATGGACGCGATGCCGCAGAAGAACTGGGCACCGATCACCACCAGCACCAAAATCTCGCCTACGACCCTGCCCGTTGCGTACACGAAGATATTTCCCCAGGGGACCCCGCCAGAGAACTGCGCGTAACTCGTGAACTTCGTTCCGGCAATCGTCACGGAGAAGCCGTGGACGAAGTGAGGGATCGCCACACTGACGCCAATCAATAGGACAAATCCCGCGATCCACGACACCCAGATCGAGGTCACGATCCCCTTGGGGCCGGAGACCGCCGCGTTCAGTGTCTCTTCGGTTACGTGGGCCGATGCGTCATAACCAGTGAAGGTGTACTGAGCCACCAGTAATCCGAGGAGGAACACGTAGAACGGAACAGCGAATCCCGACAGTCCTTTGAACGCATCAAATCCCTGCGATCCAAAGAGGAAACCTCCACTCTGGTGACTGTGTGAGTGAGGCGCTATGAAAAGGAGTATCACGATGACCGCGACGCCGGTGAGGTGCCACCATACCGAGACACGGTTAAACAGCGAGACGATGTTGACTCCGAACGTATTGATCAGACCTTGAATCAAGAGCAGGATTCCCGTGAGAATCACCACGTGTCGGTTGTCTGTCCACAACGAGTTGCCCGACACGAGGAAAATGAACTCGCCAATGGAGTATCCGCATCCGAAGGTGATGCCGGCGGTGACGGCGACTTGACCCAGAAGGTTGAACCATCCCGTAAACCACGACCAGATGGGCCCACTCTTACCGGGCGCCAACTTGGCCGACCAGTAATACAGGCCGCCGGCGGTCGGGAAGGCTGAGCAGATTTCGGCCATTGAGAGCCCGGCCAGCAGGACCAGTCCACCGACGATGGCCCAGCCCCAAATCATGGTGGGCGGGCCACCGTGGGTCAGGCCGTAACTGAAGAGCGTCAAGCAGCCCGACAGGATGGAGATGATCGTAAAGGAGATTGCGAAGTTCGAGAATCGGCTGAGTCCTCGATGCAATTCCTGGGCGTAGCCCAATTGATGGAGTCGTTCAGTATCCGACGACTCCGTGTTCGATGCAGCGCTCAGCTGATCACCCATTCAACACTTCCCCCCATGGTGTTACAACATTTCGAGCGAGCATAGAGTTACCCTCATTCATTAGCAAATGAAAATCGAGAAAATTTAACGGTGCGAATAATCGCAGGAGGGCATCGCCGCTGCGGACGATGACAATGCGCGCTCACGATGTCTCGTTGTTCGCCACAGCCGCACTCAATGATCAAAGTTGTCTGGGCACGCGCGCTTGGTTCCTCATGGAGCGTGCGCGCATTTGTCCGCGCTCACGTGTGCGCACAGCCGGCGACATGGTGGTCACGGCTACCATTCCGAGCGAGAGTTCGAGGGGGCGTATGAGTTCTTCACTACCAGGCCGATTGACACGAAAAGAGCTACTTTCACAGATCGAAAGTGGCGAAATTGACACGGTGATCCTCGCGATCACGGACATGCAGGGGCGCCTTCAGGGAAAGAGGGTCGACGCCCGTTTTTTCGCTGACGACCTGGACGACGGGGTGGTCGAAGGCTGCAGCTACCTACTCGCCTCCGACGTGGACATGAATACTGTCGACGGGTTCGCCCTCACTTCGTGGGAGCGCGGATACGGCGATCTCGCGTTCGCGCCCGATTTCACCACCATTCGCCTGGTTCCTTGGCACGAAAAGTCGGTCATGATCTTTTGCGACGTCGAAACCGTGCACGGTGATCCCGTTACCGTGTCGCCCCGCCAAATCCTCCAAAGCCAGATGGGGCGGCTCTCGGAGCGGGGATGGACAGGCCTCACCGGCACCGAACTCGAATTCATCGTCTTCGATGACTCCTACGAAGAGGCGTGGGACTCGGGGTATCGCAACCTCACACCCGCTAATCAGTACAACGTCGACTACTCGCTCCTCGGTACTTCACGCGTCGAGCCACTGCTTGGGCGGGTGCGGCGTTCGATGCGCGGCGCCGGGATGATTGTTGAGTCGCTCAAGGGTGAGTGCAACTACGGCCAACACGAGATCGCCTTCAAGTACTCCGAGCTGGCCGACAAGTGCGATGAGCACGGCCTGTTCAAGCTCGGCACGAAAGAGATCGCCGCTCAGGAGGGTTGCAGCATTACCTTCATGGCCAAGTACAACGAGCGCGAGGGAAACTCCTGCCACATCCACCTTTCTCTTCGCGACGAGAAGGGCGAGCCGGTTTTCGCCGGTGACGAGGAGCACGGATTCTCCACGGTCTTTCAGCACTTCCTCGCGGGACAAGTGGCCTACGCGCGCGAGCTCTCACTTTTTCTCGCCCCCAACATCAACAGCTACAAGCGATTCGTAGAAGGTTCGTTCGCCCCGACCGCCTTGCTGTGGGGGCTCGACAATCGCACGTGCGCTTTTCGAGTGGTCGGTCACGGTCCCTCTATCCGCGTCGAGTGTCGGATCCCAGGCGGTGACGTCAACCCCTACCTCGCCGTTGCGGCGCTGGTCGCCGCGGGACTTCGCGGCATTGAAGAGTCCCTCCCTCTGGCGAAAGCCTTCGAAGGCAACGCTTACGTCTCGGATGCGCCGCGCGTACCGACGTCCCTTCGCGAAGCAGCGGAACTGTTTGACGCGAGCGCCATCGCGCGCGACGCCTTCGGCGACGACGTGGTTGATCACTACACGCACGCCGCGCGAGTTGAAGTTGCCGCATTTGACGCGGCGATCACCGATTGGGAACGCTACCGAGGATTCGAGCGACTATGACCGAACTGGGGATCATCAATCCCGCCACCGAGCAACAAGTTGCACTCATTGCTGTCGCGGATCTCGACGACACCAACACAGCCATTGATCGTGCAGCCGCGGCGGCGCCGTCGTGGAAGAAGGTGACGCCAGTTGATCGCGCGAGGCTGCTGCGACGATTCGCTGACGTCGTCGATTCCCACATCGAAGAGCTTGCCCAGCTCGAAGTCGCAAACTCGGGTCACACCATTTCGAACGCGCGCTGGGAGGCGGGCAACGTTCGCGACGTGCTGATGTATTACTCAGGTGCTCCCGAGCGCCATTCGGGTCGCCAGATCCCAGTTGCGGGAGGCGTCGACCTCACGTTCTACGAGCCGCTCGGGGTGGTCGGGATCATCGTGCCCTGGAACTTCCCTATGCCCATCGCGGGGTGGGGACTCGCACCCGCACTCGCGGCCGGCAACACCGTTGTTTTAAAGCCCGCCATGTTGACGCCGCTCACGGCAGTGCGACTGGGCGAACTAGCACTTGACGCGGGAATTCCCGAAGGAGTCTTTCAAGTGGTCGCCGGGGACGGTGCCATGGTCGGGAACCGCTTCGTTACCCACCCGGCGGTGCGTAAGGTCTGCTTCACCGGTTCCAATGCCGTGGGACGTCTCATCATGCAAGGCTGCGCCGAGCAGGTGAAGCGCGTCACTCTCGAACTTGGCGGCAAGAGCGCGAACATCATCTTCGCCGACGCCGACTTGGAGAAGGCGGCGGCGAGCGCACCCTACGCCGTCTTCGACAACGCGGGTCAGGACTGCTGCGCGCGGTCGCGACTGCTCGTCGAAGCGTCCGCATACGACCGCTTTATGGAGCTCTTCGAGCCAGCCGTGAAGGGCGTCAAAGTCCTGGACCCAACAAGCGATCAGAGTGAGATGGGGCCGCTCATCACGGCAGCCCAACGCGAGACCGTACATTCCTATGTTGACGAGTCCGAAGTGGCCTTTCGCGGCACGGCGCCAGAGGGACCGGGATATTGGATGGCGCCGACAGTTCTCGAGACCAACGACACGGCGAGTCGCTCCTTCCAGGAGGAGATCTTCGGACCTGTCGTATCGGTGGTGCGCTTTCGCGACGAGGCTGAAGCGATCGCCATTGCCAATAAGAGCCCGTACGGGCTATCGGGTTCCATCTGGAGCCGTGACATCGGGCGAGCTCTACGCGTAGCGCGCGGGGTGGAGACCGGCGCACTCTCGGTGAATTCCAACTCGTCGGTTCGCTACTCGACACCCTTTGGCGGATTCAAACAGTCGGGGCTCGGTCGCGAGCTTGGTCCCGACGCACTGCTCGGCTTTAGCGAAGAAAAGAATGTATTCATCTCAACGGAGGAAATGTAATGGGACGTCTTGACCAGAAAGTGGCCATCATCACCGGAGCCGTCAGCGGCATCGGACGCGCCACGGCGTTGCGTTTCGCCGAGGAGGGCGCCAAGGTCGTCGTCGCGGACCTCAACGAGACTGACGGGGTCGCCTTCGCCGAACAAATCGGTGGAACTTTCGTCCAGGTCAACGTGGCCGACGAAGACAGCGTGAAAGCGATGTACGAAGCAGTCATCGCGACGTACGGCGGAGTCGACATCCTCTTCAACAACGCGGGCATCTCGCCCGCGGACGATGACTCCATCCTCACAACGGAACTCGACGCGTGGAAACGCGTGCAAGACGTCAATCTGACTTCGGTCTATTTGTGCTGCAAGTACGGCATCCCCCACTTGCTCGAGCGCGGCGGCGGATCCATCATCAACACCGCCTCCTTCGTGGCCGTCATGGGGTCGGCAACGAGCCAGGTGTCCTACACCGCGTCGAAGGGCGGTGTACTCGCGATGTCACGTGAACTTGGCGTGCAGTTCGCGCGACAGGGCATCCGCGTCAACGCGCTGTGTCCCGGACCCGTCAACACTCCCCTCTTGCAGGAGCTCTTCGCGAAGGACCCCGAGCGCGCCGCGCGGCGTCTCGTTCACATTCCTGCCGGTCGTTTCGCGGAGCCCGAAGAGATCGCGAGTGCCGTGTTGTTCCTCGCGAGCGACGATTCATCGTTCGTGAACGCCTCAACGTTCCTCGTTGATGGCGGCATTGCCGGCGCGTACGTCACGCCGCTGTAGACACTCGCTAGAGCGCCAATGACGCGGGGATAAAGTACTCGCTTAAGTATTTCTCACCTTCGTCGCACAGAATCGTGACGACGTTCGACGTTTCGCCGAGCTCGTCACGGATGCGGCGCGCAACGACCATGTTGGCGCCCGAACTCGGACCCACCAAGAGACCGTGCTCTCGAGCGAGCCGACGCATTTCTCGCACGGCGTCGTCGCTGTGCACGCCAACGACGCGACTCACCATCGAATGGTGGCGCTGGTAGATCGTCGGGATGAAACCGTCCGCGATCCCCTCAATCTGGTGCAGGCCGGTATCACCGCACTGAATCGTGCAGGACTCGCTGGGCTCGAGCGCGACGATCAAGACGTCGGGGTTCATCTCGCGAAATGCCTGACCGACGCCGATCAAGGTCCCGCCCGTACCGACGCCCATCACGAAGGCGTCGGGTGAGACATCGGTGGGTAATTGACCCAGTATCTCGGGACCGAGCCAGGTTCGGTTCTCTTCCACGTTCCACTCGGACTCGAACTGGTGCGGCGCGAAATATCCGGGCTGGTCGCCAAGTCGGCTCGCTTCTTCCAGTGCCTCGTTGACGTGAAAAGTGCCAATCCTGAGCATCTCCGCGCCAAAGGCGAGCGAGATGGCCGCGCGCTCGGGGCTGAGACCCTCGGGCATGACGACGAGCATTTTGTACCCGAGAACTGCTGCGACCATGCTCATGGCGTTGCCGGTGTTGCCGCTCGACGCTTCGACGATGGTGTCGCCGGGGCGAAGGAGGCCCTCGCGCTCGGCACGCTCAATGATGTAGCGAGCCATGCGTGCCTTGATCGAACCGGACGGGTTGAGGTACTCCAGTTTCACGAAGATTCCGTCGACTTGGATCAGTGGAGTGGAACCGATTGCCTCGAGCACCGTTGCTCCAGGTCGATAGTTGGCCGCCATTGGCCCCCCTCTCAAAACATCTCCGATCACCATAGGTCGTTAGCGAATCTAAGTTGCTTCGCCCTCGAGGGAAGGCACGACTACGACACGAGAAAATTTGTGAACTGCCACGGGTCCTCTGCGTCGAGCGTGATGCCCGCCCACTGATCGAACCAGTCGGTGTGCGCCGAGACGGGGTCCCAATCGAGCGGACCCGACCAGAGCGTGCCGACGTACGGCATCGCCACGTCGAGTACCTCGCGCCACGGCAGTTCGTCGGGCACGCGAACGCCCTCGCGTGACGATGTCAGCATCCAGGCCACCGCTCCGAGAATCGATGCCGCCACCTGAATCGTCGTCGCGCTCTGATGTGGCGCTACCGAGCGCGCTTCCTCGATCGACGTCTGCATGCCGGTCCACCACGATTTGTACGGGTGGCCCATCACGAGCACGCCGAGCTCATCGCGGCCCGAGATGATTTCGTCGTTCATGATGCGCTGACGTTCGGGGTAGGCGTAGTCGTTCCCTTCGAGCTCGACGAAACTCGCCCACGCGGCATCGCTCGGACAGTACGCGTAGTGAACCGTTGGTCGATAAACCGCAGTGTCGCCGTCCCAGACCGTCAAGTGGTCACAGATCGTGAAGGCTTCGCCGTGTCGAATCACCATGCCCACAATCGGCCCCGAGGGCACGGTAGATCGCACCAACGTCTTGTGAGCCATCTTCGCCAAACAGATCTGGTTGCGCGGTCCTTCGCCGTCGTGAGTACGTCCGAGAGGGGGCAGCGTCTTCTCGTGCGTACCCCAGCCCATCTCTGCGGGCGCTACACCTTCTTCGTAGAAGCCATCCACGCTCCAGGTGTTGACGAACTCACCAACTTCTTTGGGTCGATCACTGATCTGCGTGTCGCGCTCGGCGATGTGAATCGACTTCACGTCAAGGAGCTGCGCGAGCACGTTGAAGCGCTGGGCGCTCAGCGCCTCGGTGATGGCGTCGCGCCGGTCGGCGAGCAGTCCGTCGCGCAATACGGCTTCAGCGATTTCGCTCAACGCCCGCTTCGTAAAGTGGCTCACCAATCCCGGATTGGCGCCGTGTTCGACGACCGCTGATGGTCCGTCGTTCGAGCCCCACCTAGCGAGTTGACGGCGCAGAGCCATGTGACGGTGATAGAGCGTGCGCTCTTGGGGCGAGGCGCTCGCGGGGTCGTCGTAGGGCGACCATACTTCGACCGAGGTATTCAGATAGCGAACATTGTGATCGCGGCACCATTCGAGCAGTTCGTCGAGACCGATGTTCCACGCGAGGTCGATGAGCAAGTCGCCGTCGCCCAGCAGTCCGTCCAACGTTGAATCGAGGTTGTCCCTGGTGATTTCAGCCTGAACGTAGTGCACGCCAACTTCAATTGACGACGCGATCCTGGAGCGGTTGTCGCGACTCTCGAGCACCGTGACCGATGCCGGATCGAGTTGGAATCTCTCGAGCAGGAGTGGCAACAGACACTGGGCCACCGACCCACAACCAAGAATGACGACACGATCTGGCGCGACGAATTCGCTCAATTAGAACCTCACAAAGACTCTCGGTGACCTTTTGGCCACGAGCGAGCCTACTTGCGATTTTGTTCCCGTTCGTTGCGTTACGAGACCGTCATGCCGCCGTCGACGGCGATGTCCGCTCCGGTAACCGCCGACGCAGACGCCGAGCAAAGCCACACGATGGCCGCCGCAATCTCGGATGGTTCGAGCAATCGCCCGATGGGTTGTTGGTGCGCGAACTCTTCGACGCTCGCGAGATCGTAGATCTTGGCCGAGGCTTCGAGGATTGCGGTGCGCGTCGATCCCGGACTCACGGCGTTGGCGGTCACGCCGTACTGGGCCAGGTCCATCGCCACGCCGCGGATGAGTCCTACCACCGCGTGCTTCGCGGCGCTGTACGGAGCGAGATGGTAGAGACCCGTGTGTCCAGCCGCTGACGCGACGGCCACGATGCGCGAGTGCGCGTCGTTGCCGTTCGCGATGAGTATTGGCGCAGCGGCTTCGATGAGGCGTCGCGTGCCGAGGACGTTCACCGACCACACCGCATCCCACATGGCGTCACTGATTTCCCAGAGAGGTGCTCCCGCTCCGAGAACGCCCGCGCACGCGACGACGGCATCCAGACGACCAAAGTGGCGTGTCGCGGTCTCGACCGCGAGCTGCATGTCGGTGGCGCTTCGAACGTCTCCCACGAGTCCCAACACGACGTCACCGTGGCGCGCCACGACAGCGTCGAGATCCGCCCGTGTCGCCAAGGCATAGGGAATCTCCGCGATATCACGACAACGATCCACGGCGACCACGCGGTAGTTCTCGTTCACCAGCGCGTCGACCGTCGCGGCGCCGATGCCACGGGCGGCACCGGTGACGATGGCGACCCGACTCATTAGCCGAGCCGTCGAAAGAAGTCGTTGGGCGCGAGAACGTCGGTGCGGTCAAGCTCCTTGATGTCGGATTTGCCGAGTGCCAGGAGCGCCGAGTCGATACCGCCGCGTATCACGTCCAGCACATTCTCCACACCGGCTTGACCATTTACGGCGAGTCCCCAGAGATACGCGCGACCAATCATGACGGCATTCGCGCCTAGCGCGAGAGCTTTTACGACGTCACTGCCTCGACGCACCCCCCCGTCAAGAAGAACTTCAATCTGATCGCCGACCGCGTCGACGACGGCGGGCAGGGACCGCAGGGGTGCGGGCGTGCCATCGAGATTGTTCCCGCCATGATTTGACACGGAAAGGGCGCTCGCGCCGAGATCGACGACGCGCTTCGCGTCGTCGACGCGACTGACGCCCTTCACCATGAAGGGGCCTTCCCACTGTGCGCGCAGCCACGCGACGTCGCTCCAGCTGGGCAGGGTGCTTTGCATCCATTCGTAGTACGCGGCGAAAAATGTCGGAGGCTTCTCTCCGGGTGCGGCCATATTGGGGGTCGTGAGCGCGGGCATATGACCCGTGCGGGCGAAGGACCAGAACCAACGCGGACGAGCGAGGACGTCGGGCGCGAGTTTCATCACCGCCTTGAGATCAATCGTGTCGGGTATCCAAGGACTACCCCAGTCGCGTCCGTTGGAAAATGACCAGTCAAGGGTCAAGATGATCCCCTTGGCGCCGGCATTCTTCGCGCGTTCGAGACGTTGGACCATCGTGTCGCGATCGCCGGACCAGTACATCTGAAAGAGAATCTGATCACTGACGCCGCAGACTTCTTCCAGCGAGCGGCTCGCGAAAGAACTCAGTCCCATCGCGACACCGCGTGCTGCGGCCGCGCGGGCGACGGCGACTTCCCCGTCGGGGTGCACTGCTTGCACGCCCGTGGGAGAAATGATGACCGGCATCGATACCGATTGGCCCATCACTGTGGTCGCCATCGAACGTTCGTTGGAGAGACCGGCCACGTGGGGTGCAAAGCCGAGTTGGTCGAAGCTCGCGAGATTGTCGTTCGACGACAGTCCCTTTTCCGAGCCCGCGACGAGAGCTCCGTAGACCGACTTCGGCAGGCGTTTCTCGGCACGCCGCTGCGCGACGGCCACCGTCTCAAACCACGAACTAGCCATATTTCTCCCGTCACGGCCCACCGCGACACTACCTGAGCGGCTTCAAAGACCTCTACGAGCGCAACGTCAAGGAGACGGGGACCCGCCGCGAGTGGTCCGGCGTTGAATGAGGTCGTAGGGTGACCTCTCTTGTCGCCAAGGCACGCTCGCCATGACCGAAGACGCACTCGGGATCAGGGTCAGTCATCTCGAGACCCGTGAAGAACTTGGCCGCCATGCAGCCTCCCCGACACGCGTCGTACGACCCGCACGACGCGCACGCGCCCGGGCTCGCAGGCTCGCGCAGCGATTGAAACAGCTCGCTATCCGTCCACACGGACGCGAAACCCTTCTCTCGAACGTTGCCCGCGAGGAACTCATCGTGAATGACGAACGGGCACGCGTATACGTCGCCCACCGGGTCGATAAGGCACACCACCCGCCCGGCACCACAGAGATTCAGGCCCTCGAGGGGACTCCCGAGTGCGGAGAGATGAAAGAAGGAGTCGCCCGTCAAAACATTGGGGCGCGCGAGCAACCATCGATACAGTGCGCGACCTTGATCGAGCGTCGGGTGCAGATCGTTCCATACATCGGCGCCGCGACCCGACGGACGAAGTCGAGTGAGCCGCAGCTCGGCACCGTAGTCACGCGCGAGCGATTCGAAGGCGTCCAACTGTTCCACGCTGTCGCGCGTCATCACGACCGAGATCTTGAACTGTCCAAAGTTTGCGTCGCGAAGGTTGTCCATCGCGCGCCGCGCGGCCGCGTAGCTTCCCCGACCTCGAATGCGGTCGTTCGTCGAGGCGTCCGCGCCGTCAATGGAGACCTGAATGTCGAGGTAGTCGATTCCCGCGAGGCGCTCGGCCGCGGCTCGATCGATGCGGGTGCCGTTCGTAGAGAACTTGACGCCCACGTGCTGCGCGACAGCGTGTTCAATCAGTTCAAAAAAATCGCGACGAACCATTGGCTCGCCGCCACCTATGTTCACGTAGAAGATCTGCATCGCCGCAATCTCGTCAATCAAATGCTTCGCCTCTGTGGTCGTGAGTTCGCGAGGATCGCGACGACCCGACGATGACAGACAGTGGGTACATGCCAAGTTGCACGCGTAAGTCAGTTCCCACGTCAAACAGATCGGTGCCGCGAGACCCCGCTCGAAGCGATCGCGCAGCGTCGACTCAGGCACTCAGGAGTCCTGAGCCGTGGAGCGACGCCAATGCCGCGACGTAGCGCGCACGCTGATCGTTCGCAACGAGTTCGTCAAGCGCGTCACCGGCAGTGTCAAAGTCACCGAGGCGACGTACAAGCTCGACCAGATCGCGCGACTTAAGAAACACCAAACGACGATTGCCGTGGTGATACGCCAGCGCTCCGAACGCTTCGTCGCGCAGAGACACCTGTTCGCTCAGTTGCCAGTGGCCCGACTCGTCGAAGACGTCGATGCTCGTCGTCGACACGGATTAATAGACCCCACAGAGTCCGTCGATGGAGACTTCTTCGACGAGCAGCTCTTCGACCTCGGCACTCACTTCAGTCGTCACTTCGTAGATCAGGGTTTCTGGTGTCACGATGCCTCCTCAGCTTCCATTCTGCCTCGCCCGCGACGTGGGGGCGCTACGCAACATGAGAGACTCCGGGCGTGAGTGATTCCACGCCACTGGTTCCCACGCCCGCGGAGATATCTCTGCCCGAGGGCGTCATGGTGCGCGTCGATGAAAACGCGTTGTTCATCGATCGAGATCTTGTCAGTGGAGGTAGCCCGTGGCGCCTTCTTCGCCTACGCGGTCACTCGAGGGCCATTGTTGAGCGCTGGCGGACGGGTGCTCCCGTACGCGCTGGAGAAGAACGATTCGCTCGAACGCTGGTGCAGCAAGGATTCGTGCACCCAACCTTTGATGCGCCACTCTCACGAGAGGACATTGACGTCATCATTCCCGTCTATGACGATGTCCCCGCGTTGTCGTCGCTACTGGTTCAGCTCCAGGGCTATCACGTGATGGTCGTCGACGACGGTTCCAAAGATGGCGCCTCAGTGGCGCAGTGCGCGAATGAGCACGGGACGTCACTGGTGCGCGTGGCGTCGAATCAAGGTCCGGGTCACGCCCGCAACGTTGGCGCGGCCGCGACGACAAGAAAGTTTCTCTGGTTCATCGATGTTGACGTCTCACTCGACGACGCCGACCGGGTCGCTCGACACTTAGAAAGCGCCTTCGAGGACCCTCTCGTCGCGGCGGCCGCTCCTCGGGTGCGCGGGGCCGACGGTCCGTCGTTGCGCGATCACTTCGAGTATCACTTCGGTCCACTCGACATGGGAGAGCACAGCGCCCTCGTGGTCCCCGCGGGCGCCGTCGCGTACGTGCCCAGCGCGTGCCTGATGGTTCGCCGTGACGCCTTCGGCGACGGTTTCGACGAGTCACTTCGTCTCGGTGAAGACGTCGACTTTGTGTGGCGGCTGCATGATCAGAGTTGGCTCGTGCGCTACGACGCCACAGTGCAAGTTTCTCACCGCGCACGTTCGTCCTGGCTCGCGTGGTGGCGCCAGCGCCAACGCTATGGCGCTTCCAGCGCCGAACTCGCGAAGCGTCACGGCAAGCGTCTCGCACCGTTGCGTTCGGACTCGTGGACATTGGTCGCGTGGAGTTCTGTGTTGGTTGGTCGACCGACTCTCGGCGCTCGAATCGTCAGCGGTGCGCGCCGCCACGCCCGAGAGCGGTTTTTCCAGGCGGAAGATGACCCCGACGCCGCCGCAAATCAGATCGTTATTCGCAACATGGTCCGCGCCGGAGGTCCATTGGCGCGCGCCACGGTGAGAACCTTTGGCGTTGTTCTTCTGCTCTGCGCTCTTCACCCGCGCTTGCGCGCCCGCGCTCTCGGACTCTTCCTCATCGGGTCGGCCTGGCGCTGGCGCCACGATCAATTCCATCCGACTGACGTTCCCTTTGCTCTCGCGGACGATCTCGCCTACGGAACCGGAGTTTTTCGCGGTGCCATACGCGCGAGATCGCTTCGCTCACTGACCCCCGACGTGACGAAGTCAACCGTCGGGTTACGCGAGATTTTGGGCCTTCCGGACGGCATCGCGTAGCGACTAACTATCGATTGGCGTAGCTCTCCAACGTTGACTGCAATCGCTCGCGAACGTCGGGCCACTCCGCGTCGAGTATCGAGAATATGGCCGAGTCACGCAATCGCCCCTCTTCCCCCGGCACCATGGATGGCTGCCAGTGTCGAAGTACCCCCTCAAAGGTCGCCCCGATGCGCACAATCGCCGCTCGGGAGCGCTCGTTGCGGGCATCAGTCTTCAAGTCAACGCGACCGACCCCGAGTGTCGTGAAGGCGTGCTCCAATAAGAGAAGTTTGGCGTTGGTGTTGATTCCCGTTCGCTGGGTCGAGGCCCCGAGCCACGTCCCGCCGATCTCCACGGCGTAGGGCGTTGACGAGTCGTTGAGGCGACGAATGGTCATGATCCTCGTGACGCCAACAACGCGGTCGCGAGCGACGTCGACCTGCACGAAGGGCACTACTTCGCCTGACTTCCACATCGTCAACATGACGTCGACGTATTGGGTCGCTTCGTCGACATTCTCCAACACATTGGTATAGAAATACGACGACCGATCTTCATTGGCCGCAATAACGAGAGCGTCAATGTGCTCAAGCGCCAACGGCTCAAGTCGAACGTAGGGACCGGCCAGAGTCGGAATCGGGTATGCGCTCACCGACCCATCTTTTCATGATGGTCCAAAGAACCCGCGAAGTCAGCGCTCTTAACAGATCCCGCGAGGGAGATTGTTCGCCGCCCACATTGTCAGTTCGCGCATCGCGGGCATGAGTGCATCCCCGGCGCTCGACAGCGTGTACGTCACGGAAACCGGAGGACCATCTTGAACATCGCGGACGATCAGGCCACTCGCCTGCAGTTCGCTCAGTCGCTCGGCGAGTACGGAGTCGCTAATTCCCTCCACTCGTCGTCCAAGCTCCGCGAACCCGAGCGGTCCACCGGCCAGAGTGCCGAGAATCACACCGCTCCAACGCTTACCGAGAAATTGAAAGGCTCGCACCAGCGCCTCGTCACATGACTTTGCCGCCTCGGCGCAGTTCGACACGGGCGAATCAGCCTTTGGCTCGGTGTTCGCAGTTGGTGTCACCTCTGGAATTGTACCATTTACTACGTGGAAACAAGCCGCTTCGTTTTTCATAGTAACCTATACAGTGAAAGTACCCCTCTATTTAGGAGTTCACATGTCACTCTTTCGCTTGGACGCCAGTATCCGAACCGAAGGCTCGAACAGCCGCGCTCTCGCCGACATTGTCGAGAACGCGTGGCGCGACGGACATCCCGAAGCCAAAGTCACCCGACGCTCTGTTGGCGTCGATCCTTTGCCCTCGACACTCTGGCCCGAGGCCGTCTTCGCCAGCTGGACCCCAGAAGACGACCGAAGCCCCGAGCAGCGTGACACGGTGGCGAGAGTGGCCGCTCTCGCAGACGAAGTCCTTGAGGCTGACGCTCTGCTCTTCGCAGTCCCCCTCTATAACTTTGGAGTGCCGCAGCACTTCAAGGCGTGGGTCGACATCATGTTGACCGATCCGCGTCTCTCATCAGCAGCGGGTCGGGCACTCGAGGGTCGACCCGCGGTACTCGCGATGATTCGTGGTGGCGCCTACGGTGCTGGCACACCTCGCGAGGGATGGGATCACGCGACGGGTTGGATTCGTCGAATCCTCGAAGACGTGTGGGGATTGGATCTCAAAGTCGTGGAGCTCGAGTTCACGTTGGTGGGCGTGAATCCGGCACTCGACGAATTCAAGGAATTGGCCGCGACCATGCGAGGCGACGCTGAAGCACTCGCGCTTGAGCACGGCCGTCACTTGGCGGGAGCCACTGTCCGATAACGCGACTACGGCGTTCCTCGCAGAGCGCAGCAGTACGTTTGGGCCATGGAGTCACGACGCCAATGGGCACGTCGCTGGATTGTCGCGGGTTTCGTGATCGTTGCGGCGGGCGTCTTAACAATATTGATCTCGGATCTGGTATCAGCGGATTTTCACCTATTCGGGACCGCCTATGTCATCGAAGAGTTTGCGTCGCCCGCGGGAACAGTGTCGGGCGCTGTCGCCTGGTGGTTTCTCAGCAAGCTCTTCGCTCACGGCGCTGTGGACCGTCGCCTGGCCCGTCAAGCCTTCATGTGGCTCGCGATGGAGTCACTCTTTGCTGCGACGGCTTCTTTCGTGGAGCTCATTGAGTACCACTCGATTCACTTCGCCAATGGATTGACGACGGCGTTCACGATTGCCCCGTGGGTCATCGGAATCGGCGCAGTGGTCCAGACCGTCGGCTTCCTCCTCATGATGTCGAGTTATTGGGAAAACCCGCACGTGAACGAGTCGCTCGTTGCGTTCGATCGCGCCGTTGCTGAAGAGGGCGATGACGTCTCTCTCCAGGAACTGCGGACGCCACCCGAGCCGTGAGTGATTTCACTGTGGTGCTCCGTCCACGAGCGGTTCGCGACCTAGAGAGTTTGCAACCGACGTCGCGCGAACGAGTATTTTTGACGCTGTCAGATCTCGGTTTCGACTTTCGACCTACTGGCTCGCGCCGGCTCTGGTTACGTCGGGCGTACGCCATTGCCAATCTCGACAACGAGATCTTCTACACGATCGACGTGAATCTCAGTGTCGTTCGCATCGTCACGATTCAGCCGCTGCGCTCAGCGAACTAGAAGCGAACAACACCGCGTAGGTTTTCACCCGACTCGAGATCGTCGTAACCCTGTTGCACTCCGTCGAGGTCGTACTCCTTCGTGATGAGATCATCAACGTGCAACTTGCCCTCGTGATGGAGACGAAGTAACCGCGGTATCTGCACTCGAGGGCTCTCCGAGCCGAAGATCGTTCCGCGCAACTCCTGGTTCAACATGGCGAACATGAAGAGATTCAGGTCAACCGTGGTCTGATCGTACGGAGCGATGGATGTCGTCACGACAATGCCGCCCTTCGCGGTGATGGAACGCGCCTGCTCAATCAGCTCGCCCGTCAATACCCCGACGGTGATGATCGTCACATCGCAGTTCTTCCCGCTCGTGAGCTCGGGCAAGATGCCAAACGCCGCTTCCAGAGTTGTCGTGCATCCGTGCGTGGCGCCAATCTTAAGGGCTCGATCAATCTTCGACTGATTGGTGTCGATGGCAATCACCGCGCGAGCGCCCGCGTGCACGGCGCCCTGGATCGCACCAGATCCAACGCCCCCGCAACCAATAACGGCGACGGTGTCGCCGGGCTTCACGCCGCCACGACTCACGGCCGACCCGAAGCCGGTAGAGAGGCCGCACGAGATCAGCGCGGCCGCTCGCAGGTCGTACCAAGGTTCGATGCGGATGAGCGACGCCTCGTTCACCACGATGTACTCAGAGAATGTTCCCAACTGGCACATGCGGTTGAGGTCGATGTCGCCGAGGTGGTGTCGCCACGTCCCGTCCGAGATCATGGGACCCATCAAGGTGTATGCACCCAAGTCACAGAGATATTGGCGTCCCGAGGCGCAGTATTCGCAACGCCCGCACGAGGGGACGAACGACACCGCTACGTGGTCGCCTTCCTTCAAGGTGGTGACGTTCTCGCCCACCGACTCGACTATGCCCGCGCCCTCGTGGCCCCCAATGACTGGGAACATTGAACTGTGACCAGTCAGCAGTTGGACGAGGTCAGCACTTGGCACCATGTCGCCGCTGCGAACGTGCTCGTCGGAGTGACAGAGTCCGGCGAAGCTCATCTTCAACTTTACTTCGTTGGCGTGTGGCTCGTCGATCTCAATCGTCTCGGTGTGCCATGGTCCATGGAGTTCACTCACGATGGCGGCTCTTACTTGCATATGTTCCCCCAGGAAGTCGGTCGGCGCGTCGCCTCCGATCAGACTCTACTGAGTGGCATGGGGGCTACATCTGGTCGGGAGCGTCGATACCCAGAATCGAAAGTCCGAGGCGCAAAGTGCGCGCAGTCAGGTCACAGAGCGCCAGTCGCTCGTCTCGCAGGGTCCCTTCCGAGGACAGTACCGGGCAGGCGTCGTAGAACGACGTGAAGCGCTGCGCGAGATCGAAGAGATACGTGCAAAGTCGGTGTGGTTGTAACGCCGCGAGTGACGATGCAAACGCTTCAGGAAACGCGAGCAGGCCGAGGGCCAATTCTCGCTCGGCGACCGCGGCGAGAGCGAAATGAGCGTCGGGCGCAGTCTCGTCACCGGCTCGACGAAATATCGAGCGCACCCGCGCGTGCGCGTACTGCAAGTACGGACCAGTGTCGCCTTCAAAGGCGATCATGCGATCGAGGTCGAAGACGTAATCGTGTTGGCGTTCGGTCGATAGGTCGGCGTACTTGATGGCGGCGCGCGCGATCTGCTCGGCCAGATGGAATTTGGCGTCTCCGTCGAGATCCGTCCCGCGCTCGTCCAGAATGACGTAGGCCCGCTCAATCGCCTCGTCGATCAGCGTGACGAGCTTCACGCTCTTTCCTTCGCGCGACTTGAACATCTTGTGGTCCGGGCCGAGCACGTTGCCAAAGACCACTTGCTCGCAGCGAACTCGTTCGGGGAGCCATCCGGCGAGACGGGCAACGGCAAAGACCATCTCGAGGTGTTGCACTTGGGGAGCGCCGACGACGTAGAGCATCTCGTCGGCGTGCAGAACGTTCACGCGGTCGCGCACTGCCGCGAGGTCGCTCGCAGCGTATCCGAAACCGTCGTCGCTCTTTTGCACGATGAGAGGGAGTGGCTCGCCTTCGCGATTTTGAAAACCGGGCGGAAAGACGCAGAGCGCGCCTTCGCTCTCGACGAGAAGTCCCGCCGCGTCGAGGTCGTGGACCACGCCCTCGAGCAAATCGTTGTAGTACGACTCGCCAACGACATCCTCGGGCGTCAGGGTGACGTCGAGCTTGGCGTAGACCTCGCTGAAGTAGGCGATCGATTCGTTGACGAGCACGTGCCACAGGCGAAGCGTTTCGGGGTCGCCGCCCTGAAGGGCGACGACGCGCGCGCGGCTGCGCCCCTTAAAGGCGTCATCGGCCTCGAACTTCACCCGCGCCTCTTTGTAGAAACCGTCGAGGTCGCCTATGGACAACGTCGCGACGGCTTGACCTTCGCCCAGGTCGAGGAGATGTTCGATCAACATGCCAAAGGGAGTGCCCCAGTCACCCACGTGGTTGCGAGCGATCACCTCATGGCCGGCAAAACGATTCATGCGTGCGAGAGCGTCGCCGATCACCGTCGAGCGCAAATGCCCGACGTGCATCTCTTTGGCGACATTGGGCGCCGAATAGTCGATGACGACGTGACGCTCGGCACCCATTTCGATTCCCAAACGCGCGTCACCGTGTAGCGCGCGCAGCTGGACGTCCAGAAATGACGTTTCGAGGGTCAGATTCAAGAAACCCGGTCCGGCGATCTCGACGCTCGCCACATCGTCGACCTCAAGGGCTGCCACAATCTCTTCGGCGACCTCACGCGGGGGGCGCCCGAGACGCTTGGCGAGCGCCATGACCCCGTTCGCCTGGTAGTCCGATCGATCGGACGTACGAAGCGCCGGGTCAGCCGTGAGCTCAAGTCCGTCAAAGGCACTCTGCAGGCGAGAACGCAGTGTTTCGTAGGTGGACGTCACGCCCTCCAGTCTCGCACTCGCCGCGCTCTCGTCACGAACGAGCCCGGTTCGCCATCTTGAAAACACGGCAGAATGGGAGCATGGCCTCCTCGATGAACTCCTTCAATACGAAGAGCACCCTTGATGTTTCGGGTCGCTCACTCACCTACTTCTCTCTGCAAAGCGAGCGACTGGAGAAATTCGGCGTCGATCGTCTTCCCTTCTCGATCAAGATCCTTCTCGAAAATCTGCTGCGCCACGAAGACGGAGTGAAAGTCACCGCGAGCGACATCGAAGCGCTGGCCCGTTGGGCCGACACTCCCTCGCACCACGGTGAAGCCGCGGGCGATGATGCGCGCGAAATTGCCTTTACCCCCGGGCGAGTCCTAATGCAAGACTTGACCGGCGTACCGGCCGTGGTGGACCTCGCCGCCATGCGCGACGCGATCGTCGCCCTCGGCAGTGACGCGAAGAAGATCAATCCGCTAGTGCCCGTCGAACTGGTGATCGACCACTCGGTCATCGTGGACCGTAACGGCACTGCGTCGAGCTACGACGAGAACGTCGCCATTGAGTATCAGCGCAACGTCGAGCGCTACACGTTCCTCAAGTGGGCTCAGAGCTCCCTCGAGCAGTTTCGCGTCGTCCCCCCAGGCATGGGCATCTGCCACCAGGTGAACCTCGAGCACCTCGCAAAGGTCGTCTTTGACCTCGAAGGCGTCGCCTACTTCGACACCGTCGTCGGCACGGACTCGCACACCACAATGGTGAACGGTCTGGGCGTGCTCGGCTGGGGCGTCGGCGGCATCGAAGCCGAAGCGAGCATGCTGGGTCAGCCCGCCTCGATGCTCATTCCGCCCGTCGTCGGTCTGCGCATCGTGGGTGCGACGCGAGAAGGCGTCACTGCCACCGACGTTGTCCTCACGATCACCCAGCTGCTTCGTGGTCACGGAGTCGTCGGCAAGTTCGTCGAGGCGTTTGGGCCGGACGTGAAGTCGCTCTCGGTCGAGACGCGCGCCACCATTGGGAATATGTCTCCGGAATACGGGGCCACGTGCACGCTCTTTCCGGTCGACCAAGTCACCCTCGACTACCTCGCGTTCACTGGTCGCCCCGCCGCGCAACTTGAACTCGTCAAGGCCTACGCACAGGCTCAGGGCGTCTGGCACCACGAGCACGCGCCCGAGCCCGTGTTCTCCGAGTACGTCGAGCTCGACCTCGCAACCGTGGAGCCGAGCCTGGCCGGCCCGAAGCGTCCCCAAGACCGCGTGTCGCTGTCGGGTGCACGTGGAGCGTTCCGTGACGCCCTCGGCCGTGAGCCCATTGAAGTTCGCGGTGTCGAGTTCGCCGATCACCTGCGTGACGGGGACGTCACCGTGGCCGCGATCACCTCGTGCACCAATACATCCAACCCATCGGTTCTCGTCGCCGCCGGACTCGTCGCCAAGAAGGCGCTTGAGCGCGGGCTGTCAACCAAGCCCTGGGTAAAGACCTCGCTGGCCCCGGGAAGTCGGGTCGTGACCGACTACTTAGAGCGCGCCGGACTGATTGAGCCCCTCGATGGACTCGGCTTCTACCTCGCCGGGTACGGATGCACGACGTGCATTGGCAACACCGGTCCGCTGCTGGACGGCGTCTCGGACGCCGTGAACGAGCACGACCTTTCTGTCGTCTCGGTCCTCTCGGGAAATCGCAACTTCGAAGGACGCATTCACCCCGACGTCAAGCAGAACTTCCTCGCGAGTCCTCCCCTCGTTGTTGCGTACGCGCTCGCCGGGACGATTGATATCGACCTCAGCAGCGAACCCCTCGGCACCGACTCGAACGGCCAGCCCGTCTTTCTGTCCGAACTCTGGCCGAGCGACGCCGACGTCGCGGACGCGGTGCGGGCCTCCATCACCCCACAGATGTTCGAAGAGCGTTATGCCAGTGTCTTTAGTGGTGACGAGCGCTGGCGCGCAGTTCCCACGACTCATGAGGTGACCTACAACTGGGATCAGAAGTCGACGTACGTGAAGCTCCCGCCCTACTTTGATGGACTCACCATGGAACCAGGCGTCGTGACGGACGTCACGGGCGCGCGCGTTCTCGCGAAGCTCGGCGACTCGGTGACGACGGACCACATCTCGCCCGCCGGCAACATCCGTGCGAGCAGCCCCGCCGGAAAGTACCTCGTCGATGCCGGCGTCGATCCGTCCGACTTCAACAGCTACGGTACGCGACGCGGCAATCACCAGGTCATGATGCGCGGCACCTTCGCCAACATTCGCCTGCGCAACTTGATGGCGCCCGGCACCGAAGGTGGCGTCACCATCAAGCTGCCCGAGGGCACGCCGATGTCGATCTTCGACGCGGCCATGGCCTACGCCGAGGAGGGCACCCCTCTCGTTATTCTCGCGGGCAAGGAATACGGAAGTGGTTCGAGTCGGGACTGGGCCGCGAAAGGCACCAAGTTGCTCGGCGTGCGCGCCGTTCTCGTCGAGAGCTTCGAACGTATTCACCGTTCGAACCTCGTGGGCATGGGCGTCTTGCCGCTGCAGTTCCTGCCCGGTGAGAACGCGGAGACCCACGGACTCGATGGCACGGAAGTCATCTCCATCACGGGTCTCGATCCACTCAATCACGGAGAGACCGTGCCCCGGGTGACCCTGCACGTCACGCGCGACAACGGCGAGTCGACCACATTTGAGGTGCGCTTGCGCATCGACACGCCCACCGAGGCCGAGTACTTCCGTCACGGCGGCGTCTTGAACTTCGTGTTGCGTCAACTCGCCCAGAGTTAACCGACGAGGGCGGTAACCGCTTCGTCCACACTCTCGTAGATCGGAATCTTTTGGATCGCCGGGTCAAAGGACTTGGCGAGTGTCTCCTTCAGTTCCGTGCTCACGCGGGCGAAGGCCATCGTGACGTGGTCCTTCTCTAAGTCGGCCACGACCTGCGACAGAATTGTCATTCCCGTGAAGTCAATCTCGGCCATCGCGACGGCGTCGAACACGAAGTGCTGCGTCGTCGGGTACGTCGCGAGAAGCTGATGTAGCTCTCGGCGAAAGATTCCCGCGTTCGCGAAGAAGAGATCGTTGTCGAAGAGCGCGACGAGAGCGTGATCCACGAGACTCACGTCCGACTCAGTGATGGGCTCCCAGCTGGTCGTACCATCGCGACGACCGAGTACCACCATGTGCGGGCGCGCTGAGCGCCAAGTCTGATCGAGCACGGCGAGGCCGACCGCGATAGCGATACCCTGCTCGACGCCGATGAAGATGACGCCGAGAGCCGAGATCGCGGCAAAGAGAAACTCAAGACGATTCGCTCGCCAGATCTTTTTGAGCAGCTCGACTTTGATCAGTCGCGAGGCGACGAAAAACAGCACGCCGGCGAGGGCGGCCAAAGGAATCGTGTGAACGTACTTACCCAATGGCGACAGAACGAGGGCGAGCAGCGCCGCGGTGAGTCCCACGAGCTTCGTTGAACCTCCAGCCAGACGCGAGACGGTCGTACGCGCGGGCGAGGCATCCACCGGGAAGGCGCCCACGAGCCCGCACGCCACGTTTGCGAGTCCTACGCCCACGAAGTCACGGCTGATGTTGGTGTCAACCCCGAGATCGTCGGCCGCCGTTCTCGACGTCGCGGCCGTCTGGGAGAGGATGACGATAACGAGGGTGACCGCCGTGGTCAGTACCACACCCCATTGACCCGACGACAACCAGTGCAGGCGCCAGGTCGGCGGTCCGACGTGAACCGACCCGAGTTCCGTCACGCCGTGATTCTCAAGAGCCAGTGCTTCGCACAGGACCGTCGAGATGGCAATCGCCGCGAGGGCCCACGGGAGTCGTGGGTTGATCTTCTCGCCAACCAGCATCACAACGAGTGTCCCCGCTGCCAGAGCGATCGACCATGCGCTGACGTGCGCGAGATGGTGGGCGATCCAGTCCACTCGCTGAACGACGCTGGTCCCACCCGACGGCACGCCGAGTGCACTCGGGAGTTGGTGCACGAAGATAATGACGCCGATGCCGCAGAGAAATCCCGTCACTATAGGCAACGAAAGGAAGTCGGCGATCCAGCCCAACTTCAAGAGCCCTACCGCGAGGACGGCGAGTCCCGTGACGACGGCGGTCGCCGCGACCAACTCGAAGTAGAGAGTCGTTGACACGGGCGCCAAGCGAATCAACACCACGGCAAAGAGCGGCGCGATGGTGGAGTCGGCGCCGACCGACACAATGGGGTTGGAGCCTACGAAAACAAAGACCAACGTCGCGGTGATGAAGGCGATCATCGCAATGAACGCCGGAACGCCGGCAAGTTGGGACGTCGCCAGTTGCTCAGGAATGGCAATCGCGAGCAAGGTGACTCCGGCGAGCAGCTGGCCCTTGTAGTTCGCTCGCGTGACGCCGCGGAACGTGTCGCGAAGTCCACGTGGCTCTTGACGGAGTCCGATCGGCGTACGTGACTCGTTTGGAGTCAACGCTTTTGCCATCCACTCACCATACGGCCGCAGAGCGGCGCGCTCTAGCTCGTCGCGACGACGCGAAAGCCCTCGGCGAGTCGGCCCTCTTTCATCCCGGCGCTTTGCGCCGTGGCGGCAGACCAGTTGCGCAACATCTTCTTCAGTCCCTTGCGGTTCCCGATTTGACTGACGTGCTTGCTGAGCGCCTCGAACTTCTGGTCGAAGGTCTTGGTGATGTCGACCACCATGGTGGGACTCGCACCACCGAGCCATACTTCGCCCACTGTGTGCGGCTCGAAGCCCTCGCGAATGAGTTCGGGAAAGGCGTGAGGGTTGCGCGCGTCGGGATACACCGCGCGCAGGGTCGCTTCGCCGGTCGCCATGTGATCGGGGTGACTCGCGAAGATGCGCTCGTAGTTGCGCTCAGGGCTCTGGGTGATGACGAGCTGTGGGCGATGGGTACGAATGACCCGCGCAATCTCGCGGCGCAGCGCCATCGTTGTCTCGACGCGCCCATCGGGCCAGTGCAGGAAAGTCAGATTGGTGACGCCCACCTCTTTGGCGGCCGCGGTCTGTTCGGCTTCACGCACCGCAACGCGTTCTTCGCGGCTATCGGTGGACTCATCGCCGCCGGCGTCGCCCGACGTGACGAGGCAGTACGCAACGTCGACACCGCGATTGGTCAGATAGGCAATCGTGCCGGCGGTGCCGAAATCCACGTCGTCGGGGTGCGCGACCACGACTAATGCGCGCTTGAGCGACTTATCGAAGGCAAAGACGGGCAGGGCTTTTGTGCTCACGATACAGAGTCTTGCATCGTCGGGTCCCAATTCGCCAGATCCTTCAATCGGGGGTCATTCGAGAAGATCTCGATAATGGGCCGCTTCAGGTTCAGTCGGCGCATAATCACTTCGGCGTCGATGGCTTGATTCCAGAGCAGAAGCGAGACCACGACGCCCGTTGACCCGGCCCGAGCGGTTCGCCCCGAGCGGTGTAGATAGGCCTTTTGGTCTTCAGGTGGATCGAAGTGCATCACGCAGTCCACCCCGTCGATGTGCAGGCCGCGCGCGGCAACATCGGTCGCCACCAGTACGGGCAGCTTCTCCGCCTGGAAGTCGGCCAGCGCCTTTTCACGTTGACTCTGACGGAGGTCGCCGTGGATCGCCGCCGCGGTGACGCCTTCTTTTTGCAACTGCTCGACGAGACGATCGGCGCCGCGCTTGGTGCGGCAGAAGATGATTGTCTTATCGAAGGAGCGACAGATCGTGGCGGCGACCTTGACGCGGTCCATCTGGTGAACCTGCAAGAAGTGATGCACCATGCGCGAGACGGTCTGGGTGTCGCTCGCCACTTCGTGAAAGACGGGGTCGGTGAGGTAACGCTTCACTAGGCGATCAATAGCGCCGTCGAGCGTGGCTGAAAAGAGCAGCGTCTGGTGGGGCTTCGCCGCGATGCGACGCAGCACCCACTCGACCTGGGGCATGAAGCCCATGTCGGCCATGCGGTCGGCCTCGTCGAGGACCAGCACGTCGAGATTCTCAACGTTGACCTCGCCGCGATCACCCAGGTCGATCAAGCGCCCGGGAGTCGCGATGATGACGTCGCAACCCTTCGCCAGCGCTTTGATTTGGCGCTCGATGTCAGCGCCACCGTAGACCGCCGCAACGTGAAGACCGAGGGCCGCGCCGAGAGGTTTCAAGACTTCGTAAACCTGGACGGCCAGTTCGCGCGTTGGTAGCAACACCAAACCACGCGGCCGAGCCGGCCGCGCGTTGGCCCCGCCGAGAGTCGTGCCCGCGGCGAGACGCTGGAGCATGGGGAGACCAAATCCGAGCGTCTTGCCCGAGCCGGTCTTGGCTTTACCGCACACGTCGCGCCCGGCGAGGGCGTCGGCGATGGTCATGGCTTGAATGGGAAAGGCGGTGGTGATCCCTTGGGCGGTCAGGACCGCCACGAGTTCACTGGAGACGCCAAGTCCCTCGAAAGTTTGATTGGTGGCGTACGAGTCCGCGCCTTTGACGATGGACTCAACTGTTTCACTGCTCACGAAAATACGGGTCGTTTCTCGGTTGGACCCGTAACCGTCGTCGTATAGCAAATGTGGGCCCGAGCCCATATCGTCGAGCTCCCCTCTAGTCTACGTGGGACGACGGCGAAATAATTCATATAGGAGACCCATGACTCGTCTTGCAGAGGGCGATCGCGCCCCAGCCTTCACCTTGAGCGACCAGAACGGTCAAAAGGTTGCCCTCAAGGACTTCGCAGGCCAACGCGTCGTGTTGTACTTCTACCCCGCCGACGACACTCCCGGCTGCACCAAAGAGGCGTGCCAGTTCAACGACGAGTTCGCGGCCTTCAAGAAACTCGACGTCACGGTGATCGGTGTCTCACCGGACAACGCCGAGAAGCACCAGGCCTTTCGCGCGAAGTACGGACTGAAGTTCGCGTTGCTGAGCGATCCCGAGAAGAGCGTCATGACAAAGTACGGCGCGTACGGCGAGAAGATGATGTACGGCAAGAAGGTGATGGGAGTCATACGCTCCACATTCGTCATCGGGGCTAACGGCAAGGTTGAGCGCGCCTTTTACAATGTTCGCGCGGACGGCCACGCGCAAAAGGTGCTCTCAGGCGTCTCGAGCTAATCCGTTTTGCCGGCGTACGGAGCGAAGCCGGTGCAAGAACGCAAGGACCACCAGGATTACGACCACGATGATGGTGGGCCACTCCGCGTCCTTGAAGTCTCCCGAGACGCGGTGCCAGTTCGACCCCGCGGCGTAGCCGAGCGACGCCAAGAGCGAGACCCACGCGGCCGACCCAATGAGAGTGAGTGTGGCGAAGCGCGCACGATTCATCTCAGCGATTCCCGCGGGCACGGAGATGAAACTTCGCACGAACGGTAGCAACCGTCCAAAGAGCACCGTTGCCGAACCGTACTTCTCGAACCATCGCTCTGACTTATCGAGGTCCTCGGGGCCGAGAAGCAACCACTTCCCCCATCGCTCGACGACCGTGCGACCAGCGCTGCGCCCCACTTCGTAGGCGATCTGAGAGCCGACGAGGGCGCTGAGCGAGCACGAGACGATGACGGCCCACAACGTGAACTGAACGTGGCCAGTGACAGCCGTCGTGCAGAGCGCGCCCGCGACGACGTAGGTGATCTCCGAGGGGATCGGAATGCACGCCGACGTCGCGAGCGAGAGAATGATCAGGGCGAAGTACCCGTAGTGCTGAACGAAGGACTCCACTGGTCCATTCTTGTCGAAGCGGCGCGGTACCTCGCGCTACGAGGAATGCTGGTGAACGGAACACCAGTACGTGGTGCGTCCGCCCACTGTCGCGATCAGCATTGTCCCACCGTCCTTCGGGCATAAGCCACCAGGAAATCGCCCGTCCATATGGTCGCCCATGTGCGAGCCGCCGCGACGCTGAAGCGAGTTCATGGACTGGCGAAAGGCGCGAAACAGCCGATCTTTCTCCGATGTGCTCAAAAGACCCGATGGCGTACGCGGGTCAATGCCCGCGCGATAGAGAATCTCGTCGCCCAACAGATTGCCAACTCCCGCAACGCGCGACTGATCGAGAAGTCGTGCCTTGATAGCGGGACCTTCTCCGCGATCCACCCGCACCACATGATTGAACTCACGACGAGTAAGTGTCAGTGCGTCGGGACCCAGATCGTTGAGATCGGGATTGATCTCAACACGCGCCATACGACGAGGATCGTGCACGACCAGCTTTCGGCCGTCTCGAAACTCGAGACCTCCGCGCAGCCATTTCGCGTCGAAGAGGTGAGGACCGTAGAACAGACCCTCAATGCCGGCGTCGCCGTCAAGGAGCAACACGCCGGTCATGCCAAAACGAAAGGCGAGCGTGGGGCCATCTGTCTCCAGCCACAAAAGCTTGCCGCGTCGACCGGTCCCCGTAATGGTCAAGTTCTTCACGGTACGAGCCCACGCCGCGGGCGACGTCAGTTTCTTCGCCAGATACGTATCGGCCCAACCACGCGCGATCGTTGCGCCCACGACTCGTTCGGCGAGAAGTCGATACGACTCCACTTCCAGGATTTCGGGCACGGAGCGAATCGTACCGGGATCGAATGATCCTCCCCTCTCACTAAGGTTTATCTGTGGCCGTCGAAAAACCGCAGTGGCGAGAACTCTTTCGTGAAGTAGTGACCTCAGGACTGTGCACGGGGTGCGCCGCGTGCGTCATTGCCTGTCCTCACCCCGTCCTCGACTACGAGGCCGACAACGGCGTCTACAAGCCCTTTCACCTCGACCTCGATGGCGGCCCCGACGACTGCACCCACGGTCAAAAGGGCTGCACGATGTGCACGCGAGCGTGCCCACGCTTTCGAAACTGGGAGAGCGAGATCGACGTGCAGCGCTTCGCGCGCGAGCGTACGGACGAAGAGGTCTGGGGCGTCGGTGACGTTCTGCTCGCCCGCGCCAGCGACGAGACATTGGTTGACAATGGGCAAGACGGCGGCTTCGTGTCGGCGCTGCTCATCTACGCCCTCGAGCACGAGATCATCGACGCGGCCTTGGTCAGCGGCCTCGAAGGTGACGGCTCGACGTGGCGCGCGAAGCCCGTCGTCGCTCGCACCAAAGAGGACGTTCTCGATACGGCGAAGTCGCGCTACACCTACTGCGCGAACCTGCTCGCCTACAACGAAGCCGTCGAAGGCGGCGCCGAGCGCATCGGACTGGTGGGCATGGGCTGCATGGCCTCAGCTCCGGGGGCCATGCAGGCGCGCAAGGCCGGCAAGGTCGCACGACGCCTCAGCCTCACCATTGGTCTCCTCTGCTCCAAGACCTTCGACGACTCCATCTTCGAAGAGCTCTTCGAGGCTAAATACAACATCAAGCGCGCCGACATCACCAAGATGAATATCAAGGGCGTCTTTCAGCTGTGGACCAAGGACGGCGGGTACTACGAGGTTCCTCTGAAGGAGGCGCACGCCTATACCCGCGAAGGTTGCACGCACTGTCCGGACTTCGCGGCCGAGCACGCGGACCTCTCGACTGGTGGCATCGGCGCCTTCGGTGACTGGACGCTGGTCATTGTCCGTACCGACCTGGGGCGCGAACTCATGAGCACGATGAAGAGCGAAGGTCTGATTGAAACACGTCCCGGTGACGACGATCCGGGCGCCGTCGCTCTGTTGCACAAATTGGCACGCGTCTCGCGCAAACGCTGGCCCGAGTCGGCTGCGCCGGGCCCGGGCCGTCTGCCCGTGACGGCGGGCTAACGACATCGTGACGGCACCTTCAACGACGACCATCCTCTTTGTTCGACACGGCACCACCGCAACGACCGGCTCTGTATTGCCGGGGCGGGCCCCGGGCTTGCATCTTTCCGAGCGCGGGATCGAACAAGCGACGGCCCTCGCTGAGCGCCTGAAGGAACTCAGCCGTAAACCGACCGCCCTCTACGTATCGCCACTTGAGAGGGCCAGAGAAACGGCTGCTCCCATCGCGAAAGCGCTGCGACTGCGCCCCGTCGTCGATAAGGGTCTGCTCGAGTGCGACTTCGGACTCTGGACTGGAAAGCGTCTCGCCACGCTCGCCCGCCGCGCCGAGTGGCGAGCGGTGCAGCACGCCCCGAGCACGTTCCGCTTCCCCGAGGGCGAGTCGTTCAGCGAGATGCAGCTTCGCATGTGGGACGCGGTGACGAAGATCGTGAAGCGCCATCGCAACCGCACGGTCATCGTGGTGAGTCACGCCGATCCGATCAAGGCGGCCGTCACCTACGCCCAAGGAGTGCCGCTCGATCTCTTTCAGCGCACGGTCATCTCACCGTGCTCGCTGAGCGCCGTGGCTTTCACGGGAGGTACGCCGGTGGTGCTGTGCGTCAACAACACCGGATCGTTGAAAGAGCTCGGCCCGTCGTGAACTACGTCTTTTCAAACCCCGACAAGATCATGGTCGGCGTGCGGGGCGAAGTTGGTAGTCGGCTCTTTTTACTGCAGGTGCGAGAAGGCCGACGCCTCGTCATCATCAAGTGCGAAAAGATCCAGCTCGCGGCCCTCGCTGAATGGATCAGTCAAGTTCTCCTGGAGCTCGGGCGTCCGGGCCACCTGCCGGACGACTTCGCCTTAGAGCCCGAGTACGAGAGCGACTTCGTTGCCGGCGACATCGCGGTGTCGATTGACGAAGAGGCCCAAGCGATCGACGTCACCATCGAGTCGATCGAAGAAGACTCGACGCTGACCCTGCGCCTGACGAAAGAGTGGGCCGGCGGTCTGGCAATCGCCATCGTGCTGCTCGTCGAAGCCGGCCGACCACTCTGTCCCCTGTGTGGCGGACCGCTCGATCCCAAGGGCCACGACTGTCCGCGCACGAACGGCCATCGCGCGCCGATCCGTTAGCCGTGACGCGCGACGAACAACGCACGCTGTTATCGGATGGCGAGATCAGCGTCGAAGGTCGCGTTACCGGCTCGTCCAACAACGCCCTCTTGGTGTCGGTGACCCTCGATGAGGTCAGCGCTCTCGCCTGTTACAAATCCGAAGCCGGCGAGCGACCGCTCTGGGACTTTCCCGACGGCCTCTGGCGACGTGAAGTGGCGGCCTACGAACTCGACGTGCAACTCGGCACCGACCTCGTGCCCACGACGATTGCCCGGGACGACGCCCCCTATGGACCAGGTTCTCTGCAGTGGTGGGTCGACGACAATCAAGAGGACCACTACTTCACCTTGCGTGAGCGACCCGAGTTTCACGACTGGTTCGCACGTCTCGCCGCGTTTGACGTCGTCGCGAACAACGCCGACCGCAAAGCTGGCCACGTCCTCTACGACGACTCACGGCTCTGGGCGATCGACAACGGTCTGTGCTTTCACGAAGAGGACAAACTCCGCACGGTGATCTGGGAGTACGCCGGCATGGCCGTCGAAGCTCATCTGCTCGAGCGAATTCGCCGCTTCGCCAGTGGCGACGTCGGCAACGTCGCCAACTGGCTTAATCCCAGCGAACTGGCTCTCGCCCAGTTACGCGCCCATGGACTCGTAGAGAACGCTCTCTATCCCGAACCCGATGAAACCTCGGACTGGCCGCCCTACCCCTGGCCACTGATCTGAGTCGCCGCGACGAATGCGGGCTCGATCATCGTCGCCCCGGATTCGAGCATGAAGAGACTCACGACCGCCCCGAGGCCGAAGAAACCTGCGGCCCACCAGAAGGCAACGGAGTAGCCATGCACAGTGGCGACCGCCACACTAAGAGACGTTGGCTTCGTACCAATTAGGGCACGCATGGTGACGGTGACCGCGATGGTATTGAGCAGAGCTGTCCCGATGGAGCCACCGATCTGCTGACTGGTGTTCACGATCGCCGAGG
>JBAQZL010000001.1:0-1953 GCA_049790955.1 Acidimicrobiales bacterium | reverse complement strand
AGCGTCACTCCTGCTTTCGCGACGAGCGAACGACCCGGCTCGATAAGGAGTCGCGCGTCGTCTGGCAAAACCTCGCGAGCGACACCGACTATCGCGTCTAGATACTGCTCTATTGACGGTGGATGCTCATCGTAGGTGTAGCGCTCCCCCAACCCGCCACCAATGTCATAGACCGAATGGCCAGAGTACGCAGCGATCTCGCGAACCGCTCGGGCAAAGGACCCTGTTTCAAGAATCTGTGAGCCAACGTGAAGATGGATGCCCCGCAGGCGCACGCGGCGGCTGCGACGAATGGCGTCAATGAGCTCGACGGCTTGCTGCAAAGGTAGGCCAAACTTCGATTCATTCCCGCCGGTCACCTGCGAAGCGTGGGTGTTCGGCGAAATACCCGGGATGATACGAATCAGGACGTCCTGAGTTGTCGCGAGAATGCTTTCGAGTCGCCTGAACTCGTCGAAGTTGTCGAGAATGATGGTGCCGACACCCGACTCCGTGGCCAAGCGCAGCTCTTCGGTCGTCTTCGCGTTCCCATGAAAGTAAAGTCGCGATGGCTCCACCCGAGCCGCGAGCGCCATCCGCAGCTCCCCTGCTCCCGCGACATCGACGCTTAGTCCCTCGTCAGAGGCAATTTCGTACACCCCCAGCGCGGGAAAGGACTTTGACGCGAACAGAACCTCAGAGTTCGGCCACCGCGTCGCCAAACCTTGTTGAAATCGACGAGCCCGTGTTCGAAAATGCGCGACGTCAAAGACGTACGCCGGGGTTCCGTGACGCTCTGCGATACCCGCAAGCTCCACTCCTCCAACTTTGAGGAAGGTGCCTGCCCCTATCTCTGCCGTATCGGGCAGGAGGCTCACCATCGACGACTGGTCCACCACGTTGGCCTCTCTCTGCATATCACTTCCTCATCCTTTCTGATATGTCGACGACAATGATTGGTCTGCCGACGTCGTTGAGATCCGCGCCGAGAAGAATCTAAGCACGCGCACCCCCAGTTGTTCGGGTACGGCGCAAGAACGCAGTCGGGGTGGCGACGCCCGCGTGCGGACGCGCCCGACGATAGGCCCAACAAGTACGTCTCTCACCGCGACTTCGTGAGTACAGTGAAGTGCGCTCGCGCGAGGACGATCGCGATCGATTTGACGACGTCGACGCGTCCAACTGTGCGGTGGGACCGGCGAGACGAGCGAGCAACAAGCTGCGAGCAGTGCCAACCATAGTCCCATGAGCGCGATGCCATGTCGCGCTGCGTAAGGGCGGACGACCAGGAGAAACGTGACGATGACCGAATTAGACCGCAAAAACCTCACCGCACTCGTTGAGCGCGAACGAGTCCGTTATCACAACGAGCACCCCGGCTCGCTGGCCGTTCACGAATCTTCCGATCATCTTTTTGGTCGAGTGCCGATGACCTGGATGACCAGATGGTCCGGTGGCTTTCCTGTCACGTTCGCCACGGCCAAAGGCAACCGCGTCACCGACATCGACGGTTTCAACTACATTGATTTCTCGCTGGGCGACACCGCTGCAATGGCGGGCCACTCACCCGCGGCGACGGTCGACGCACTTCTCCGAAGGGCTGGAACTCTCGGGGGAATCTCGACGATGCTGCCAACCGAAGATGCGGAGTGGGTTGGGAATGAGTTATCTCGGCGCTTCGGACTCCCGGCGTGGTCATTCACGCTAAGCGCCACGGACGCCAACCGCTGGTCCATTCGTCTGGCGCGACTGGTGACGGGAAAGTCGAAGATCCTGGTTTTTTCATATTGCTATCACGGCTCGGTCGACGAAACGTTCGTCGTCATCGATCCGCACGGGGTTGCGCGCAGTCGCCCGGGGAATGTGGCCCCAGGCGTCTATCCCCTCGACACCACGCGAGTCGCCGAATGGAATGATCTCGCGGCGGTCGAAAGAGAACTGTCCTACGGCGATGTGGCAGCGATCCTCATGGAG